>NZ_JBFAOO010000366.1:0-3307 GCF_040675265.1 Microbispora sp. NPDC049633 | reverse complement strand
ATAGTTTTTGTCTTGAGATCTGGCCAGACCGACTCGCTCTGCGGCTGCACGCCCGCGACGGCGTCGAACACCGCGACCGCGCCGTCGAGCACCCGCAGCGACCGCTCCACCTCGTCGGAGAAGTCCACGTGGCCCGGGGTGTCGATCAGGTTGATCCGGTGGCCGTCCCACCGGCAGCTCACGGCCGCGGCGAAGATGGTGATCCCGCGGTCGCGCTCCAGGGGGTCGAAATCGGTGACGGTGGTCCCCTCGTGCACCTCGCCGCGCCGGTGGACGGCGCCGGTGAGGTAGAGGATCCGTTCGGTGACGGTGGTCTTGCCCGCGTCGACGTGGGCGAGGATGCCCAGGTTGCGGATGCCGGTCGGCGGGACGAGGTGATCGTGTCTCAGGTCGGCGCGCATGGCCATGCCCTTCGGGAAGGTTCCTACGGCGGCGGGCGCGATTGGCCTGACGAGACGGACCGGCCGGATTCAGGCCGGACGGGACCCCTGAAAGGGACGCCATGGGGGAGCTACCGGAGCCATGACCGGGCCTCCGGTTCGATCCCCTTCGACCAGGGGCGTGGAGTTCGTCAGGAACGTCCGGTGCGGGCCGCGCGGCGGGCACCGGGAAGCGACGTGGACACCAGGATCACCTCGTGCCGCGACCGGAGGACGACGACCGCGATGCGCTGCCGCACGGTCAACTCCTCTCACTCGGTCAGGGCACGCGCCGCGGCACGCGGCGCGCGTGATCATTGCCGAGTGTACGGAAACGGTCCCGGGCCGCAAACGCGTTTTCCGCCCGTTCCCCCGCGTAACGATCTTCACGATCACGAGAGAAGATCTGACGGACACCTTTCACGGGATCCGATGGGAGAGCGCATGCAGGTCCACGACCTGTCCGAGGGCGACGACGTCCTCACCCGCGTCGTGGGGGTCGCCCACCGCGCCACGGAGCGGTACGGCCTGTCCCCGGACGCCGCCGTGACGTTGCTCAACGTGTCGGAGAACGCCACCTTCAAGGTCGACGACGGCGGCACGACGGCGATCCTGCGGGTCCACCGGCTCGGCTACCACTCGCCGGAGGCCATCGTCAGCGAGCTCGCCTGGCTGGAGGCGCTGCGCGACGACGCGGGCGTCGTCACCCCCCGCGTGCTGCCGGCGTGCGACGGGTCGCGGGTCGTCACGATGGAGGACCCCGGCTTCGAGCCCCGCCACTGCGTGATGTTCGAGTTCCTGCCCGGCGCCGAGCCGGCCGAGGACCGGCTGGTGGAGGAGTTCGAGCGGCTGGGCGCGCTGACCGCCCGCATGCACCGCCACGCCCGCGCCTGGGCGAGCCCTCCGTCCTTCACCCGGTTCCACTGGGACCTGGACGCCGCCTTCGGCCCGGTGCCCCGGTGGGGCAGGTGGCAGGACGGCCTGGGCGTGGACAAGGAGGCGCACGCCGTGCTGGCCCGGCTGGAGGCCGAGCTGCGCCGCAGGCTGGAGCGGTTCGGCAAGGGCCCGGACCGGTACGGGCTCATCCACGCCGACCTCCGCCTGGCCAACCTGCTCGTGGACGGCGCGGCGGGGATCGGCGTCATCGACTTCGACGACTGCGGCCTCGGCTGGTACCTCTACGATCTCGGCGCCGCCCTGAGCTTCATCGAGCACCGTCCCGAGGTGCCGCACATGGCGGAGGCGTGGGTGCGCGGCTACCGGTCCGTGCTCGACCTGCCGAAGGAGGACGAGGCCGAGATCTGGACGTTCATCATGTTCCGCCGCCTCCTCCTGGTCGCGTGGATCGGCTCCCATTCGGCCGCCGGCATCGCCGGGGAACTCGGGGCCGGTTACACCCTGGGCAGCTGCGAGCTGGCCGAGCGCTACCTCAGCGGATCATGACGGCGCGGGCGGACTCCTGGGCGGTGCGGGTGGCGAGCGCGCCCGTCAACTTCGGCGTCTACCGCCCCGGCGGCGCGCCGCTGGAGCCGGGCGAGATGCTCGCGACGATGGGCGAAGCCGGGTACGACGGCACCGACTCCGGGCCGATCGGCTACCTGGGCACGGCGCGGAGCCTGCCCGCCCGCCTCGCGGAGCACGGTCTCGGGCTCGCGGGCGGGTGGGTGGACCTCCGCTACGGCGACCCGGACGGCTTCCGCGAGGACCTGGCCGCGCTCGACGCCGCCCTCGACGTGTTCGCCGCCGTCCGCGACGCCGCGTACGGCGCCGGGTCCGACGGCCCGGGAGGCGAACGGGACGGGCGGGCGGCGGGGAGGACGTGGACGGCCGACCCGCGGTTCGCGCCGCGGCCCACGCTCGCGTGCCCGGACCGGCCCGAAAGGTTCGCCCGGCCCGGCATGCCCCCCGACGCCCGGCTGTCCCTGCCCGGCGGCGACTGGCCCGCGTACGCCGCGCGCATCGGGCAGGCGGCGGCCCGCTGCCGCGATCGCGGCCTCGAACCCGTCTTCCATCACCACCTGGGCACCGACGTGGAGACCCCGGAGGAGATCGAGCGGCTGCTCGGCCTGACCGACGTCTCGCTGTGCCTGGACACAGGCCACCTGTGGCTGGCCGGGGGCAACCCCGTGGCGGCCATCCGCGAGTGGTCCCCGCGCATCCGCCAGGTGCACGTCAAGGACGCCTCGCGCGACATCCTCGCCTGGGTCCGCGCGAGGGGCGGCGACCTGTGGGATCTGGTCGCGGCGGGAGGTTTCCCGCCGCTCGGGCGGGGCGACCTGGACCTGCCCGCCGTGCTGGCCGAGCTGCGGCGGTCGGGTTACGAGGGCTGGATCGTCGTCGAGCAGGACGTCCCGGCCTTCCGTGCCGCCGACGCCGAGGCCCTCGATCGGGCCGTCGCCGACCAGCGGGCCAACCGTGCCGCCTTCGGCGAGGCCCTGCGTGCCGCCGGCCTCGCCTGACCGCCCACCGCCCGACCCGCCCGCCCGACCCGCCCGCCGGACCCGCCCGCCGGACCCGCCCGTCCCGCCCGGCCGGAGCGCGGAAGGCGGCGTGAGGCGATCATTGGGACATGACGACCAGTGAGATCTACGCCGGGTTCGCCGCTCGGGAGGCGCGCGGCGTGTCCCCGGCGTACGAGCGCCTGGCGCTCGCGGTCTCCCGCGACCGCGACCTGCTCGCTCTGCTCGGCACGCTCCCGCCGGCGAAGCGGCAGCCCAATCTGCTGTTCGGCGTCGTACGGTTCCTCGGCGGCCCGGTCGAGGACCCCGCCGCGTTCCGCGACTACACCCTGGGAAACTGGCCGGCGGTCGAAGCGGAGATGCACACCCGGACCACCCAGACGAACGAGGCCGGGCGGTGCGCGGTGGTGCTCCCGCTGCTCGCCGCGC
>NZ_JBFAOO010000365.1:0-3310 GCF_040675265.1 Microbispora sp. NPDC049633 | reverse complement strand
GACAGCGCGGCGAGCACCGCGTCCGGCAGCTTCTCGGTGACCCCGGCCTGCACCCGCACGCCCACGACCCCCGCCGGTGCTCCCGGGCCGCCGTACGCGTTGGTCGCGACGACCACGTGGTCGGCGACGACCTCGCCGTGATCGGTGACGACAGTGATCAGCAGGCCGGGCCGCACGTCGCGGACCGGGCTGCGCTCGAAGACGGTGAGCCCGCGCTGCTCGCCTATCCACGCCAGGTGCGCGGTCAGCGCCGCCGGGTCCAGGGTCGCGGCGGGCGCGTACCGCAGCCCGCTGACGTAGGACGCGCCGATCCTGGGCAGCGACTCGCGGGTGACCAGCGGGATGTCCAGGCCGAGGGCGCGGGCGGCCTCGGCCTCGCGCGCCTGCTCCTCGGCGGCCGCGTCGCCGGACGCGACGACGAGCTGACCGCCCGGCGTCAGGTCGCAGGGGATCCGGTGGCGCTCCACCAGGTCGAGGACGTGCCGGACGGCGGCGACCGACCAGTGGTAGGCGGCCCGCGTCACGTCGTCGCCGTAGCGGCGGCGGGCGACCGTCAGAGCCGGGCCGATGCGCGGCCCCAGCAGCCCCGTCCCCCGGCCGCTCGCGCCGGCCGCCACCTGGTCGGCCTCGATCACGACGACCCGGCGGTCCGGGTCGAGTTCCAGCAGCTCCACCGCCGTGGACAGTCCGGTCAGGCCGGCGCCGACGACGGCGACGTCACAACGGTGCCGGCCGTGCAGGCGGGGGCGCGGGCCGGTGGAGCCGGCGCCGGCCCAGTGCGGTCCGAGACCGTTCGCCGGGCCGTCCGGCCGCCCGCTCACCATGCGATCCCCAGCACCCGGAGGGGGTTGAACCGGCGGGTCCCGGTGATCGCCTCGGCGATCGCGTGTGCGTCCAGGGCCATGTCGGGCAGCTGCCCCGGCGGCAGCCGGAACCCCTGGAAGTACAGTCCCGGCGCGTGCGGGGCACACCTGCCGCCGTGCACGGCCGGCCGTCCGCCGGGCCTCTCCAGCACGCCGAGGTGCCCGACCAGCCCGTCGATGCCGGGCCGCTGGCCGGTCGCGGCGACGACGACGTCCGGCTTGATGCCGGCGCCTCCCTCGAGCATCACGGCCTTCCCGTCGAACCCGGTGACGCCCGGGACGATCTCGATCGACCCCTCCCTGACGGCGGGGATCAGGCCGCGGTCGATCGCGCCGTAGGCGTGCCCGATCCGCGCCGTGCCCGCCAGGGTCCCCTCGGTGGGCGGGGCCAGGCCGTACGGCGTGAGGTCCCCCCAGTGCCACCGGTGCATCAGCAGACTGCCCCGGTTGACCAGCCAGTCCGGCAGCGGCCCGTGTTTGATGGCCTGGCTCAGCAGCGACGTGACCGGACTGAGCTTGAACAGCACCGGGGTGTTCCGGATCGACATGCGGACCCGGGACGCGCCGGCCCGCATCACCGCCACCGCGATGTCGATCCCCGTCGGCCCGCAGCCGACCACCAGGACGTCCTTGCCGACGTAGGGCTCGGGCACCCGGTAGTCCCGGGCGTGCAGGAACTCGCCCTCGAACTCGTCCAGGCCGGGCCAGTCCGGCACGTACGGCGTGCGGTGCAGGCCGGTGGCGACCACGACGTTCGCGGTCGTCAGGTCGCCGCCGGAGGTGCGCACCACCCAATGGCCGTCCTCGCGGTCGATCCGCCGCGCCTCGGTCCCGAACCGGATGTCCGGATCCAGGTCCCGGACGTACGCCTTGATGTAGGCGAGGAAGTCGTCCCGCATCGGCCAGGGGCCGTACTCGGCCGACAGCTTCCTGCCCGGCAGGTGGCTGAGCCGCCGCCAGGAGTTCATCCGCATCGAGGGGTAGTAGCTGTGCCAGGTGGAGCAGGGGACCTCGCCCCGGTCGAGCAGGAGGGGGTCGAGTCCCGCCGCCTTCAGCGTCCAGGCGACCGCGAGACCTCCCGGCCCCGCGCCGATGATGAGAGGGCGTTCCAGACTCTGAGACATCGCGTTCCTCACCGGTCAGATCCGCGTGGGGACGGCGAGCTCCGCGTCGTCCCGCCCGAAGACGCGCCTGTCGAACTCCGCGAACTGCGGGATCACCGCGGGTTCGAACGGCACGCTGAAGGACTTGAGGAAGTTGCCGAAGAGCGCGCGGTCGCCGCACAGGTGGATCGGCACCACCAGCAGGGCCCACTCGAAGCCGGCGACAGCGGCCCACACCCCCACCACCACGGCCTGGGTCACCATGCTGTGCATCGTGTTGTAGAGCACGTAGTAGACCTTGGAGATGGGGCGGCCGCGGGCCCGCCTGAAGGCGATCGCCCCCGGGATGTAGCCGATCACGTCGATGTAGGCGAACAGCGCCACGGCCGGCAGCCATCGCACCTCGCGGATGTGCCAGAGGAACAGCACCGAGCACACGACGAGGGCGACGGCGTACTCCGCGCGGAGCAGCCGGTAGGTGACCAGGCTCTGGAAACGGTTCGCGTGGTCCATGCCATCCTCCCGGGGCCTAGGCCGATTCGACGGCCGCGCGCTGACGTTCGAGCCGGGCGCGTACGGCCACGGCGATCGCGGGCTCGCCGACGACGGCCGCCTCTCCGAGCAGCCGGTGCACGATGGTGGCGATCGCCTCCTTGAGCACCTTGGCGGCGATCGGCTCCAGCACTCCGGCCAGGCTCGGGATGCCGAAGTCGAACGTGGCCTCGAAGGTGATCGCGCAGCCCGTCGCGGCGGGCACGACCTGCCACGTCCCGCGGAACACGTCGAAGTCGCCGGCGGTCTGCTCGAAGACGATGCGGCGGGCGCCGCGCTGGATGTAGTCGGCCTCCGACCAGCGCAGCGGGCCGTTGCGGAACAGGATGTCCCACTCGCTGACCAGCGTCTCGCCGTCGTTGTCCCGCACGACGACCGAGCGGACCTCGTCCACGAAGTCGGGATATCGCTCGAACTCGGTGATCCGCTGGAACGCGAAGTCCGCGTCCACCGGCGAGTTCAGGGTGAGTTCGACACTACGCATCCGCATGCACCTCGTACTCGGGGTTCTGCTCGGCGACCAGCGCGACCGCCCGCTCGAACCGTTCCAGAAGAAAGGCGATCTCCGGTTCGCCCAGCGTCGCGGGCGGCGTGAGCCGGACGACGTGGTCGGAGCTCAGGGACACGTTCGCCACGACGTCGTGGGCGACCAGTGCCATGAAGAGTTCGATCGCCGTCGCGGGGTCGGCGAACTCGATCCCGATGAGCAGGCCGACGCCGCGCACCTCGTGCCGCTGGTGGACCAGGCCCGCCGCCGTGATCCGCCGCAGTTCGGGGGTGAGCCGCTCGCCG
>NZ_JBFAOO010000364.1:0-3351 GCF_040675265.1 Microbispora sp. NPDC049633 | reverse complement strand
CCCGGGGAAGGGTCACGGCGCCGGGCGACCCGGGCGCCGCCTCCTCCGAGGGGCCGCCCCGGGGTTCCGCGGTGTCGAGCAGCGGTGGTGCCACGGACGGGGGCTCCTTCGGGTTCTGCACCGGCATGCCGGGACGGTAAGGCGCGCGGGTCGATGCCCGATCAACGCCGGATCAACAGCAACGACGCCCGGGCAACGGATTTGGTTCGGTGTGATGTTCATCACGTCTCTCCCGTGCCCGTCCCCGGCGCGTCGCGGCGGTGCGGCACGGTCCCCGCCGTGGTGATCCCCAGGACGGCCGGCTCACACCTCCTCGTAACCCCTGTGAAACACTCACAAGGCAGACTGGTAGGCGACCAGACCTGTAACTCCGTGAGGTACGCCTTGGACCGCCAGCAGGAATTCGTCCTCCGCACGCTCGAAGAGCGAGACATCCGGTTCATCCGGCTGTGGTTCACCGACGTGCTCGGCTTCCTGAAGTCGGTGGCCATAGCGCCGGCCGAACTGGAGGGCGCCTTCGCCGAGGGCATCGGCTTCGACGGCTCGGCGATCGAGGGCTTCTCGCGGGTCTACGAGTCGGACATGCTGGCCAAGCCCGACCCGTCGACGTTCCAGATACTGCCGTGGCGCAGTGAGTCGCCGGGCGCCGCCCGCATGTTCTGCGACATCCTGATGCCGGACGGCTCGCCGTCGCACGCCGACCCGCGCTTCGTGCTCAAGCGGACGCTCGCCAAGGCGGCCGACATGGGCTTCACGTTCTACACCCACCCCGAGGTGGAGTTCTTCCTGCTGCGCAACCGGCCGGAGAAGGGCGAGCGGCCCGAGCCCATCGACGAGGGCGGCTACTTCGACCACACGCCGCACAGCGCGGGCCACGACTTCCGCCGCAACGCGATCATGATGCTGGAGTCGATGGGCATCTCGGTGGAGTACAGCCACCACGAGGGCGCGCCGGGCCAGCAGGAGATCGACCTGCGCTACGCCGACGCGCTGACCACGGCCGACAACATCATGACGTTCCGGCTGGTGATGAAGGAGGTGGCGCTGGAGCAGGGCGTGTGGGCCTCGTTCATGCCCAAGCCGTTCACCGACTTCCCCGGGTCCGGCATGCACACGCACATGTCGCTGTTCGAGGGCGACCGCAACGCCTTCTACGAGCCCGGCGCCGACTACCAGCTCTCCAAGATCGGCCGGTCGTTCATCGGCGGCCTGCTCAGGCACGCCGCGGAGATCACCGCGGTCTGCAACCAGTGGGTCAACTCCTACAAGCGGCTGTGGGGCGGCGCGGAGGCCATCGCCGGCGCCGGCGGCGAGGCCCCCGCGTACATCTGCTGGGGGCACAACAACCGCTCCGCGCTCGTGCGCGTGCCCATGTACAAGCCGCACAAGGGCGGCTCCACCCGCATCGAGTTCCGGTCGGTCGACTCCTCCTGCAACCCGTACCTCGCCTTCGCCGTCATCCTGGCGGCCGGGCTCAAGGGCATCGAGGAGGGGTACGAGATGCCGCCGGGCGCCGAGGACGACGTGTGGGCGTTGACCAGCGCGGAGCGGCGGGCGCTCGGCATACAGCCGCTGCCCCAGTCGCTGGACGAGGCGATCACGGCCATGGAGCGCAGCGAGCTGGTCGCCGAGACGCTGGGCGAGCACGTCTTCGACTACTTCCTGCGCAACAAGCGCGCGGAGTGGCAGGACTACCGCCGCCAGGTGACCGAGTACGAGCTCGGCCGCTACCTGCCGGTGCTGTGACGGAGGTCATCCGTCACCGCGGCGTTACAGACTGCAAATCTTCCTGACACTCGCCCTTGTTTAGCTGGTCCCTACACCGGAACAGTAAAACCGGCTCACTTGTTGCGACTGTTACGGTGAGCCGTATCAAGGCGTGACTCAGGGAGGGCGTGGCCATATGACGGCGGCTGCGGGGCTGCAGACCGTTCTGACCGTACCGAAGCGTTTCCGGGGACCCGAGGGCACCGCCAACGGCGGATGGATCGCGGGCACCATCGCCGGCACGCTGACCGGGGGCGGTCACGACTGTCCGGTGGAGGTCACCCTCCGCAGACCGGTCCCGCTGGAGACCGCCCTGCCGGTCGAACACGTCGGCAACACCGTGGTTCTCAGCGAGGGCGACAGCCATCTCGTCGAGGCGATCCCCGTCGCCGAGACGCTGACGCCGCCGCCGTTCGTGCGGTTCACCGACGCGGCCCGCGCGGAGGCGGGCTTCCCGGGCAGGAACGGCCACGCCATCGCGGGCTGCTTCGCCTGCGGGCTGCGCGAGCCGGGCGACGGGCTGCGGATCTTCCCCGGCCCCGTGGAGGACCCGGCTGAGGGCGCGGTGGACGCCACGGGGGAGGGCGCCGAGCTCGTGGCCGCCGGCTGGCGGGTGCCGTTCAACGTGACCGACGAGCAGGGCGTGGTGCCCGACTCGATCGTCTGGGCGGCGCTGGACTGCGCCACCGGATGGGCCCACTACCGCAGCTTCCCGGACCGGCAGCCGATCCAGCCCCCGCTGCTCGGGCGGCTGACCGGACAGGTCTTCCGCCGGGTCTACCCGATGGGCAGGTATTCGGTCGTGGCCCGGGCCGAGGGCCGCGACGGCCGCAAGCTGTTCGGCACGAGCGCGGTCTACGAGGTGGACGGCACGCTCGTCGCCGCCGCCAGGGCCACCTGGATCCTGCCCCGCCAGTGATCCGACGCGGTGATCCCACGCGGTGATCCCGCTCGGTGATCTCGCCCGGAGCGGCCGCGGGTGACCCGCGGCCGTCCTGTGGTTCTCATCCGGTGAGGCGGGCGGCCACCACCGCGGCGCAACGGGGGTCGAACAGGATCGTGTAGTGGTTGCAGTCCGGCACGACCTCGTCGCGCAGACCGGGCAGCTCCGCCGCCCACCGCGCGGTGAGGTCGTCCGGAAGCATCCCGACGTCCTGGTTGAGCAGGCCTCTCGGCGCGCGGAGCAGGAGCGGCGCCGGCTCGACGGCCTTCAGGGCCGTCATGATCGCCTCGTGCTCGGTGAGCAGCCAGCGGCCGTCCTGCCGTACGGCGTCCTCGCGGGCGCGTGAGCGGACGGCTCCGTCCGGCCCGGTGGCGTCGTAGCGGACGTACGCCTCGACGAGCGGGGACCAGTCCCGGGCGAGCGCGGGATGGGCGCGGAAGAAGTCGAGGTAGGCCTCCACGCTCGGGTAGGTCTGGGAGAGCCGGGCGATGGCCGGGCCGAGCGTCGCCTCCAGCACCTCGTCGGGGTCGGCGCCGTCCGGCAGCGGCAGCGGCAGACCGCCGTCCACGAGCACCACCCGGGCGTAGCGCCGCCGCGCGCCGTGCAGGGCCGCGACGTAGGCGCCCATCGAGTGTCCGGTG
>NZ_JBFAOO010000363.1:0-3381 GCF_040675265.1 Microbispora sp. NPDC049633 | reverse complement strand
CGCCGTGGTGGTTGTGGGTGGGGGCGGCCGTGCTGTCCCCCGCCGGGCGGGTTGGCGGTCGCCCTTCTCCGGGCGACCGCGGCGGCTCAGACCTTGCGGTATCCGGGGACCCAGGCGCCGTCCTCGACCACGTAGTCGCCGAACAGCGCCGGGGCCTCCTCCCGCATGATCTCCCCGATCCGGCCGAAGACGACGCGGATCTCCTCCTCGGCGCCGGCGGCCGTACGGGCCTCGATCGTGTGCCGCAGGGTGCGCACGTTGGCCGTCCAGACCAGACCGGTCGCGACGCCCTCGGGCGCGAAGCGGCGCATGAACGAGGTGCGGTGCTTCTTCTCCGCGAACGGCACGCCGTCCTCGTCCAGCCCGAAGTGGGCCGCCATCCAGGTCTGGAACTCCTCCATCCGGTCGAGCATCTCGGTCGCCCGCTTCATCAACTCGGCGTCCTCGCGCGCCCACTCGGGGAACCAGAACGGGATGTCGCTCAGCCGGACGAACCGCAGCGACTCCTGCGAGATCGCCACCCCGGGCCGGTGCCGCACCAGCTCGTGGGTAAACACCCGTGAGACGTTGTGCAGCACGAAGCTGAAGCTGATGTGCTCCAGCACACTGCCGTGCGCGGACGCGAGGATGTTGCGCAGGTACGCCTCCTGGTCGGTGCGCACCCTCGTGACGTTCGGGTTCAGCCCCGGCTCGAACGACCGGTAGCACAGCCGCCCCGCGAACTCGGCGAGGTTCTGGGCGTCGAACTCGCCGCGCTCCAGCCGCTCCAGCCAGCTCTCCCCGCCGATCTCCTGAAGGTAGCGGGCCAGCTCGTCGTAGTCGACGGACGGTTTGGCGACGAGGAAGACCTCGGGCTCGACGCTGCGCATGCACAATCCCCGTGAAGTGGTGCCGGTTGGTGACCGTCCAAGCAAACCAGTTCGAGCCCACGATCGCGACCCGGCCCCCGATCGGCGGTGGTCAGGTGATGTCCCGCCGGACCGTGGTGGCGGTGGCCACCGCGGCGAACAGCAGGCCGTAGGCGACCAGGACGAGGGCGCCCGCCCAGGCGGGCAGCCATTCGGGCCGGCCCAGGCCGGTGTCCACGTCGATGCTCATCAGCGCCTGGGCCGCGCCGGCCGGCAGCCACTTGCCCACGCCGTGCAGCGCGGGGATCGCCGTGAAGATGCTCTCGACCACGTACGACCAGACGATGGCGGCCACGATGCCCGCGATCTGGTTGCGGACGAGCGCCCCCAGGCCGATGCCGAACAGCGCGTACAACGCCAGGGTCGCGAGGATGCCGATGCTGATCTGCGGGACCCGCGAGGCCGACAGCGAGAACTCGCCTCCGGCGATCGTCACGGCCGGGATCACCGTGACCGCCTGGAAGACCAGCACGGCCAGGCCGAACAGCGCCCCCACGATCAGCCCGGCCACCAGCTTGGCGACGATCACCAGGCCGCGCCGGGGGGTGACGAGGAAGGTCCCGGTGATCGTCTGATAGCGGTACTCGGAGGTCATCAGGACGACGCCGAGGATCATCACGAAGATCCCGGCGCTGGACCCGCCCGACCAGGCGATCTCCGTCCACTGCGCGGTGTCCAGCGCGGGCAGCGCGCCGCCGTTCTGGCTCACCCCCGCGAACGCCATGAGGAAGCCCAGGCTCACCCCGACGAGCAGCAACGTGACGATCAGCATGATCCACCACAGCCGGGTGGTGAACAGCTTGCGCAGCTCGGCCCTGACGAGGCCGGGGATGTCACTCATCGCCCCTCCGTAAGCTCGAGGAAGACCTTCTGCAGGTCGGACCGCTCCTGCGCCACCTCGGTGAGCACGATCCGCCGGTCCAGGGCGACCTGGCCGATGGTCTCCGCGTCCAGCCCGCGCACCCGCAGCAGGCCGTCGTCCACGCGTTCGATCGAGGCGCCCGCCGACTCCAGCGCGGGGGCGAGGTCGGCGGCCTGGGCGCTGCGCACCCGGATCACCTCTCCTCCGTTGCTGGTGAGCTCGGCGAGGCTGCCCTGACGGACCAGGCGGCCCTTGGCGATGATCACGACGTTGTCGACGGTCTGCTCGACCTCGGCCAGCACGTGGCTGGAGACGAGCACCGCCGCCCCCTCGTCGTGGGCGAGGTGGCGCAGGAACCCGCGCAGCCACTCGATGCCCGCGGGGTCGAGGCCGTTGGCGGGCTCGTCCAGGATGTACACCCGGGGCCGGCCGAGCAGGGCCGAGGCGAGCGCGAGCCGCTGGCGCATGCCCAGCGAGAAACCGAGCACGCGCTTGTTCGCGGCGTCCGCGAGGCCGACCTGCTCGAGCGCCTCGTCGGCGCGGGCGTCGGGCAGCCCGGCCGCCGTGCACAGGACGCGCAGGTGGTTGCGGGCGGTGCGGCCGGGGTGGAAGTTCGTGGCCTCCAGCACGGCGCCGACCTCGGTCACCGGACGGGGGAGCGTGACGTAGCGCTCGCCGTTCACCAGCGCCTCACCCGAGTCGGGGGTGACCAGGCCGAGCAGGGAGCGGAGCGTGGTCGTCTTACCGGCTCCGTTGGGACCGAGATATCCGGTGACGGATCCGGCCTCGACGCTGAACGAAACGCCGTCCACGGCCCTCACCGGCCCGAACGACTTAATCAGATTTTTTATCTCTATAGCAGCCATCGGGCGCGATTATTCCGTGCCGTAGATAGCAAATCATCCTCATAAAGGAGGATCGTTTCGGCTCCGACGGATCCGGGATTTCAGAGGCGGTAGACGCGGCGGGCGTTGCCCGCGCCGATCATGTGGGCGATCCGGGCCGCGTCGGCCGTGCTCCACTCGCCCTCGGCGATCCGGTCGCCGAGCACTCGGGCCAGACCCCGGCGGTGGTGAAGCGCGCCCAGGAAGCACAGCTCGGCGGCGCCGTGACAGCCGGAACCGTACATCTGCTTGTGGAACGGGACGAGTTCGAGCAGCTCACGCAGGACGTGGGCGGAACCCGCGGCGGTGTGCGCGACGGCGGGCCCCGCGTCGACGTACACGTGCGGGAAGACGCCCGCCAGGTACGCCGCCTGCCGGTGGTAGGGGTAGCAGTGCAGCAGGACGACCGGCACCCCGAGCGGGGCGAGGGCGCGCACGAACCCCGTCAGCAGCGCGGGATCGGCCAGGTGAGCGGCGGCCCCGGCGTCGCCCGGGCCCGTGCCGGCCGGACCCGCGCCGGCCGGCCCCCAGCCGGACAGACCCCCGCAGGACAAGCCACAGTGGAACTGCAGCGGCAGGCCGCGCTCCCTGGCGACGTCGACCGCCGCCCAGAGCAGGTGCCGTACGAGGACGGGGTCGTCCAGGCGGGCCTTGGCCGTTCGTCGGCAACGCCGCGGTCATCCCGGCGGGCACGCGGATGGGACCGGGGTCCCTGGTGGGCGTCAGC
>NZ_JBFAOO010000362.1:0-3450 GCF_040675265.1 Microbispora sp. NPDC049633 | reverse complement strand
CTACGCCCGCTACGCCACCTGCTGGATCGACGGCTGCCCCCTGCCCGCCACCAGATGCCAGATCGACCACGCCGACAACTGGAGCACCGGCGGCCTGACCGACCTCAAACTGCTCGGCCCGGCCTGCCAGTTCCACAACCGCGACCGCTACCAGCACCCCGACCGCTACACCCGCCGCAAGGCCGGCACAGACCGTTGGGCCTTCACCTACCACCCCGACCGGACCAGAAAGCTGCGAATTTGACGTGTAGCGGAGGACATGGATCAGGGCCAGCGAATGAGGGCCGGCGGATCAGAGCCAGTCGCCGTTCTGGCCGACGGCGAGCAGGCGGTTCATGGTCTCGGGGGACCAGGTCCGATCGGGCACGCGGTGGACGGCCAGGGACCTGCGCTGGGACTTGAGGTCGGGGAACAGGGCGAGCGAAACCTGACGCGCGGCGTCGACCACGAGCGGGGCCACCTTCTCCAGCGGAGTGCGGGCGTCGCCGACCAGGGAGATGCTGGCCACCGGCCCCTCGTGGCCGCGTACGGCGGCGGCGACGCAGGAGATGTCGGGGAAGCACTCCCCCCTCTCGAAGGCGAGGCCCCGGCGCTGCCGGATGCGGTTGAGCTCCTGGTGCAGGGTGCCGATGTCGCCGATCGTCCGGTTGGTCAGGCGGCTGATGTGCCCGTCGATGAGCGCCTCGACCTGCTCGGGTTCCAGCCAGGCGAGGATCGCCTTGCCGAGGGCGGTGCAGTGGGCGGGGGCCCGACCTCCGACGCGGGACGGCACCGACAGGGCGAACCGCCCGCCGACCTTGTCGAGGTAGAAGACCTCGGCGCCGTCGAGCACGGCGAGGTGGACGACCATCCCGGTCCTGATCTGCAGGTTGTGCAGCAGCGACGCGGCCGCCTCGCGGATCTCGCCATGGCTGCCGTCCCGGCCGCCGAGCCCGAGTGCTCGCTTGCCCAGGCTGTAGCCGAACGACGTGTGGTCCAGCCAGTTCAGCCGTACGAGCTGGTCGAGGATGCGGTGAGCCGTCGAGCGCGGGAGGTGGGTGCAGCGAGCCACGTCCTCGAGGGTGAGGCGAGTGGAGCGACCGGTGAACGCGTCCATGATCAGCGTCATCCGTTCGACCATCGACGGCGGCAGCTCTCGCCGCGCGGGCGTCGTCGCATCCTCGGCCCGGAGAGCGGTCATCACACCTCCCAAAACTGAAATGAATTCTTAATTCGGAATGTAGCAACGCCAAGCGCCCCCGGGAAGGGCCAAGAGACACCCCCTCATGTCGGCATCTTTCCGGTTCTGGTCAGCGGGACGAACGGCGGCAGGGGCATGTCCCTCCACTAGAAGGATTTCTGCCAAGCATGTTTCCCGACGTGAGGCCGCTGTTCGGGCGTGGAGGGCGGGTGGACCACCAGGGCACCGAGGCGTACGAGGGCCACTGGCAGCGCACGCCCGAGGGCTCGATGCTCACGTGCCGGGTGTCGTTCTCCACCCGCCTGAGCCGCGGTGTCGCTCGGTAGGGTGGAGGCATGCTTTGACCCCTGCCCGCTGGCCGGGCCCCACCGCGGTTCTCCTTCGCTCATCCACGGCCGACTCGAAGGAGAATCGATGACCACCCCATCCCGCATCGAGGTTCCCCGGGCGTTCGCCGCCTCCTACGGCGAGCACGGCGCCGAGGAACGCGCCTGGATCGCCGGGCTGCCCCGCCTGGGCGGCGAGTTCCTGGAACGCTGGGGACTGCGGCCCGACGGCCCTGCGGCCCATGGCATGGCGTCGCTGGTCCTGCCCGTGCTCCGGGCCGACGGGACACCCGCCGTGCTCAAACTGCAGCGGCTCCGGGAGGAGACCGCCGGCGCGGCCATCGGCCTGCGGGCGTGGAACGGCGACGGTGTCGTGCGCCTGCTGGACTATGACGAGCGGAGCGGCACGCAGCTGCTGGAACGGCTCGACGCGGCCCGGCCCCTGTCCTCGATGGCCGACGACGTCACGGCCCTGCGGATCCTGGCCGGGCTGCTGGCCCGCCTGACCGCAGTGCGCGCCCCGGAGGGCGTGCGGAGGCTGAGCGAGGTCGCCGCCGCCATGCTCGGCCAGGTCCCGCGGGCCGTACGCGCATTGCGCGACCCTGGCGAGCGGCGACTGGTGCGCGCCTGCGCGTCCGCCGTGGCCGAGCTGATCGGCGAACCCGGCGACCGCCTGCTGCATTGGGACCTGCACGACGACAACGTCCTCGCCGGGGAGCGGGAACCCTGGCTCGCCATCGACCCGGAACCGCTGGCCGGCGACCCCGGATTCGAGCTCCTGCCCGCCATGGACAACCGCTGGGACGAGGTGGCGGCCACCGGCGACGTCGCCCGCGCGGTGCTCCGCCGCTTCGACCTGCTGACCGAGGTCGTCGGACTCGACCGGCAGCGGGCGGCCGGCTGGACCATCGGCCGAGTGCTGCAGAACGCGCTGTGGGACGTCGAAGACGGCAAGACGGCACTGGACCCCGTGCAGGTCGCGATCGCCACGACCCTGCTGACCCGGCGACGATAGCCGGACTTCGGGTCGTCATCCTCATCACTCCGCTCACGCCGGGTCGCTCCCCCACCCGCGCCGTGACCGATTCGTTACCTTGATAGCCTGCCTGCTCCGAAAGGCACGGGGATCGGGGGCCCGATGGGGGAAGGGCGACGGGTGCGGCTCGGTGCGCCGCTCGACACGGCCGGGATCGTCCTCGCCACGGCCTTCTTCTGCCTGTCGCTCACGCCGTCGTTGCTGCCCCGCCCCTGGTCGCTGCAGGGGATCATCGCGGGCGTGCTGTCCGCCACCGGATACCTGGTGGGAGTGATCACCGGCGCGCTCGTACGCCCGGCCGCGGCCCGGATCACGGCGCAGACCATGGTGCGGTGGCGCGAGGGGTGGAACCGCACGGGACGGCGGCGGGTCCGGCGCGTGGTGGCGACGTTCGGCTGCGGTCTCGGCGCCGCCTCGCTGGTCCTGGGCGTGCGCGCGCAGCGGGACATCTACCTGCTGATGGGGCTGGAACCGCCGGAGCGGCTCGGCTACCTCGGCGTCCCGCTCGTCGCGGCGGCCCTGTTCCTGGCCCTGCTGGCCGCCGCCAGGACGCTGCGGATCGCGGCGCGGGCGCTGGGCCGTCTCCTCGGGCGGTGGATCCCCGCGACGGCCGCGCGGTTCGCCGCGGGGCTCGGGGTGGGCGTGCTCGCCGTCTTCCTGACCGACGGGATCCTCACCGAGGCCCTGCTCAAGGGAGCCGACCGCAGTTTCGCCGCGATCAACAGCGAGACGGCGCCGGGTGCCACCCGGCCGCGTGCCGCCACGCTGTCGGGCAGCCCCTCCTCGCTGGTCCCGTGGGCGTCCCTCGGCCTGGAGGGCCGCGCCTTCGTCGCGGACGCGCCCACGACCGGCGAGCTGAGCCGGTTCGGCGGGCGGCCCGCCGTCGCCCCGATCCGCGTCTACGCCGG
>NZ_JBFAOO010000361.1:0-3463 GCF_040675265.1 Microbispora sp. NPDC049633 | reverse complement strand
CGGTCGCGTCGCCGGTCGCCTGACCCGCCGGGCCGGTGCGGCCGGGTACGGGTCAGGCGCGCGACGACGAGGACCGGGACGGTGCCGCGGTTCCGGCGCGCTCCGAGCGAGCTGGTGTCACCCGGCCTGTGGTGGACTGCGCGAGCCGGCGGTTCGGTGCCCGGTCTGCTGCGGGCTGAGGACGATGTCCTCGTGGCTCCGGGCGGGCACCGGTACGGAGACGGGAGCCGCGGCCACGGCGACGCGCGACCGGAACGGGAACGGCAGGTGCTCGGGACCGGCGGGACCCGCGGGCAGGGTCGCCGACTGCGGCGTCCACGCTCCCGGTGTCCACAGCTCGGCGGCGGCCTGCGGCGTGCGCTGAGCGGGATCCCCGCCATACCAGGCGGGGGTGGAGGCGACCAGCGCGAGGGCGAGCATCAGCAGGCCCACCACCAACGTGAAGGCGGTGGACCCGCACGTGCCACGTCGTGAGGTCGCCATGAGACCGACCATAACCCACCTTCGCGAAACGGTCATCCGCGTTTCCCGTCGCCCGTTTCTCCCGCTCGGCGCCTGCCCGGTTCCCGCCATTCGCTCTGTGTACCCGTTTCTCACCGGGTGGTCCCCTCCGCGCGGGTGCGTTTCCCGTTTCCCGCCGGTACGGCATTCGGCACATTCGCGCGGAACTCGCTACGGTGGCCGCAGGACCGGGCGAAGCGGGAGGGAGGCGATGACCGTGCGACGCAGGCTGACCGCCGCGCTGCTGCTCCTGCTGCACGCGATCGTCCTGACCGCCGGCGGCGTGCCCGCGTCCGCGTCCGCGTGGGAGACACCGCATCGCGCCGCCGGTCTCCACGTCGCGGACCCCCACATCCCGAGTCGTGTGGCGGCCGCCGCGAACGGCGCGCGCCAGGGGGCCCTCCGCCAGGCCCCGGCGCGTGACGGCGCGCGGCTCACGGACGCGCGGATCTGCGCCCCGGCCCACGCCACGCGGCCGGCCCAGGGCGATCCGCCCCGTGTCCAGGCGGGCGCGGGCGGCCCCGGCGTGTCCGGCGGGCCGGTCGTGCTGCCCAACCCCGCGGCGCCGCGCGGCGGCACCCGGGTCACCCGGGCCGGGCCGCACCAGGACGGCCCGCCCGCCCAGTGCCCGCGCCGGGCCGCCACGGCCCGCGCTCCTCCCTCCACCGCGTACTGAGACCTTTCCCACTCGTACGCCTGTGGAGGCTTCATGTCCCGTGCGCCCATGTGGCGCGCGGTGGCGGCGCTCGCCGTCATCGCGACCTCACTATTGCTCGCCCTCACCATGGCCCCGCGCCTCGGCCTCGACCTGCGCGGCGGCACCCAGCTCGTCTTCGAGACGAAGGACTCTCCCACGGTCAAGGCGGACGCCGACGCCACCGACCGTGCCCTCGACGTGCTCCGGCGCCGGGCGGACGCCCTCGGAGTCGTCGATCCCACCCTGGTCCGCTCCGGCGAGAAGCGGATCATCGTCGAACTGCCCGGCGTGCTCGACCCGCGCGAGGCCGCCGCGGTCATCGGCAAGACCGCCCAGCTCAACTTCCATCCGGTGCTCGGCCCCGCGGAGGCCGGCGACAAGGACGCGATCGCCGACGAGAGCGGCCAGAAGCTGAAGCTCGGGCCGGTCGCGCTCAGCGGGGCCGGCGTCACCGACGCCGCCGCCCGCACCGACCCCCAGATGGGGCCCGGATGGTTCGTCACGATCGACTTCAAGGAGCCCGGACCCTGGCGGGAGCTGACCGGGACGGCGGCCTGCGCGCCTCCCGGCGACCACAAGCGCCGCGTCGCCATCGTCCTCGACAACGAGATCATCTCCTCGCCGCAGGTGGACGAGTCGATCGCCTGCGAGGCGGGGATCCCCGGCGGCACCACGCAGATCACCGGGTCCTTCACCGCCCAGGAGGCGCAGAACCTCGCGGTGCTGGTCAAGGGCGGTTCGCTCCCGGTGCCGCTCGAACTGGTCGAGCAGCGCACCGTCGGCCCGACCCTCGGCGCCGACGCCATCGCGGCGAGCGCCAAGGCCGGCATCGTCGGGGTCATCCTGACCGCGCTGTTCATCGGCGTCGTCTACCGCCTGGTGGGCGTGCTGGCCGCGGTCGCGCTCGCCTGCTACGGCCTGATCTCGTACGCCGGGCTCGTGGCCATGGGGGCCACGCTCACACTGCCCGGCCTGGCCGGGTTCGTCCTGGCGATCGGCATGGCGGTGGACGCCAACGTGCTGGTCTTCGAACGCGCCAGGGAGGAGTACGGCGAGGCGCCCCGCCGTGGCCTCAAGGCGGCCCTCGAACGCGGCTTCAAGAACGCCTGGAGCGCGATCGCCGACTCCAACATCACCACCCTGCTCGCCGCCGGGTTGCTGTTCTGGCTGGCCTCGGGCCCGGTGAAGGGCTTCGGCGTGACCCTGGCCATCGGCGTGCTGGCCTCGCTGGTCTCGGCCATGCTGATCACCCGGGTGCTCGCCACCGCTCTGATCGGCAGGATCGGCCCCCGGGCGTCCGGCATCGGCTCGATCGGCCGGGTCAGGACCTGGCTGAGCCGGCGCGACCCGGATCTGATGCGGGGCAGGCGGCTGTGGCTCGCCGTCGCGGCCGGGCTGCTCGTGCTCGCGGGGGCGGGGCTGGTCACCCGCGGCCTGAACTACGGCGTCGAGTTCACCGGCGGCCGGATCGTGGAGTTCGGCACGAGCAGGCCGGTGGACGTCACGGCGGCCAGGCAGGCGGTGGCGGACGCCGGGTTCCCCTCGGCCGTCGTGCAGCGGTCGGACGACGCGATCTCGGTGCGCACCGGGCAGATCAGCGCGGACGACGTGGTCCGCGTGGAGGAGGCGCTGGACCGGAGCGTGGGCGACGTCACCAAGCAGCGCGACGAGCTCATCGGGCCGAGCCTGGGCGAGGAGCTGCGCCGCAACGCGCTCATCGCGCTCGCCGTCGCGCTCGCCGCGCAGCTCGCCTATCTGGCGTTCCGGTTCCGGTGGACGTTCGGCACGGCGGCCGTGGCGGCGCTGTTCGTGGACGCGGCCGTCGTCGTCGGCACGTTCGCCTGGCTGGGCAAGCCGATCGACGGGGTGTTCCTGGCCGCGATGCTGACGATCATCGGTTACTCGGTCAACGACAAGGTCGTGCTGTTCGACCGGGTGCGCGAGCTGTGGCCGGTGCGACGCGGCGAGCCGTTCGGCCGGGTGGTGAACGCCGCGATCCTGCAGACCGCGCCGCGCACGGTGAACACCGGGCTCGGGGCGCTGTTCATCCTGGCGGCTCTGGCGGTGTTCGGCGGCGACTCGCTGCGGGACTTCGCCATCGCCCTGCTGATCGGCATCGTCGTGGGCACGCTGTCGTCGTCGTTCGTGGCCGGGCCGGTGGCGATCGCGCTGGAGCGGCGCTCCGGCCAGCCGCCGCCGGCTCCCGCCGCACCGCGGGTCAAGCCCGCGCGGCGCGACGGCTCCGGCGCGGTGGTCTGAGCCGGA
>NZ_JBFAOO010000360.1:0-3476 GCF_040675265.1 Microbispora sp. NPDC049633 | reverse complement strand
CGCGCCGCGCGGGAGCGCCGGCCGCGGCCCGGGCGGGACGACAAGATCGTGGCCTCCTGGAACGGGCTGGCGATCGCCGCCCTCGCCGAGGCGGGCGCGCTCTTCGACCGGCCCGACCTGGTCGACGCCGCGCGTGAGGCGGCCGCGCTGCTCGACGGCCTGCACACGGTGAGCCGCGACCCGGCCCGGCTGCTGCGCACCTCCCGCGACGGCCGGGCGGGGGCCAACACCGGCATGCTGGAGGACTACGCCAACACGGCCGAGGGCTTCCTCGCCCTCTACGGCGTCACCGGCGAGAGCCGGTGGTTCCACCGCGCCGCAGACCTGCTGGAGACCGTGCTGACGCGGTTCCCCGACGGTTCCGGGGGGTTCTACGACGCCCCCGACGACGGCGAGCGGCTGTTCCAGCGGCCCCAGGACCCGACCGACAACGCGACGCCGTCGGGCCAGTTCGCGGCGGCGGGCGCGCTGCTGTCGTACGCCGCGCTCACCGGCTCGGCCCGGCACCGGGAGGCGGCCGAGGCGGCGCTGGGCACGGTCTCCGCGCTCGCGGAGCGGCACGCCCGGTTCGCCGGATGGGGTCTCGCGGTGGCGGAGGCGGCACTGGGCGGCCCCGCCGAGGTGGCGATCATCGGCCCGGCCGACGACTCCCGCACGCGCGCGCTGCACCGGGCGGCCCTCATGTCCGGCACGCCGGGCCTGGTCGTCGCGCTGGGCACCGGACAGTCCGGCGCCGTGCCCGTGGACGTGCCGCTGCTGGAGGGCCGGGGCATGGTCGACGGCTCGCCCGCGGCCTACGTGTGCCGTCGGTTCACCTGCCGTGCGCCGGTCACCACCCCGGCGGAGTTGCGGGCCGAGCTGGCCCGGTAGAGGCGGCGGACGCCCTCAGGCGTGGCCGGCGAGCAGGTCGCCCGCCGCCCGGACGAAGGCGCGGACGCGTGCGGTGGAGTTGTCGGCTCTCCACAGCAGACCCCACAGCAGCGGTGGGGCGTCGCTGAACGGGATGTAGGCGACGTCGGGCCTGGCGTAGTAGCGCCCGGCCTGCGCGCCGACCGGAAAGACTCCGTGACCTGCCCCGATGAGGGTGAGTATCTCGTTGAACGTGGCCGCGGAGGAGCCGGGTTCGATCACCCGTCCGGAGGGCGTGGTGCGCGGGGTGCGATCCGCGCGCAGGGAATCCGGGAGCGTGCCGGGGAGCTGGAGCAGGGGAGCCCTGGCCAGGTCCTCCAGGGAGACCGACTCCCGGCGGGCGAACGGATGCCCGGACGGCACCGCGAGCATGCGCGCCTCCGACACCAGGACCGGCCCGGTGGCGATGCCGGGCTCCTCGACGGGGAAGGTGCCCAGCGCGACGTCGACCTCGCCGGCGCGCAGCCAGGGCATGAGATCGACCATCTGCGCCTCCCGGAGCTGGACGTCGCAACCGGGCTCGCTCCGCCGCAGGAGTTCGGCCGCCCCGACGAGCAGTTGCCCGCCCGCGGCGCCGACGAAAGCGACGCGTAGGGTGCCGGTGACGCCGCGGCCTTCCGCGACGGCCTGTTCGAACGCGGAAGTGATCTGGCGCCAGGCGGGTCGCACCTGCTCGTACAACCCGCGTCCCAGCGGGGTCAGCTCCACCCGGCGGCTGGTGCGGTGGAACAGCGGGACGCCGACGCGGCGTTCGAGCTTGGCGATGGTCTGGCTGATCCGGGCGGTCGACACCCGCAGGTGCTCGGCGGTGCGGCCGAAGTGCAGCTCCTCCGCGAGGGTGAGGAACGCCTCCAGCTCGTGCCGCTCCAGCATGCCGCCCCCATCGTTAACTCAGGCTTCACGATCATTGCACAGGTACGCGTTGATCGGCTCTCCGCTCGGCCCGAGAGTGGGACACGTCCAGAAACCCTCTGACCTGCGACGGGAGTAGCCGGGGATCCGCGTGGTGCGCTCAGAGGCGATCCCACGCCCTTCTTCGGCCCGCCGAAGCCGTCTGACCTGCCAGCCTGGAAAGAAGTTGATCGTGAACGCTCTGAACGCCCTGCGCTCCGCCGTCCGCGGACGGGTCTGGTTGACCGGCGACCCCGGCTTCGACGCCTCCCGCCGTCCGTGGAACCTGGCCGTCGAACAGCCGGTTGCGGCCGTGGTGGAGGCGGCCGACGCCGACGACGTCGCCGCACTGGTCCGGCACGCCCGTGCCGCCGGCCTGACCGTCGCCGCTCAGCCGAACGGGCACGGCGCGACCGGCCGTACCGACGGCGTCGTCCTGCTGCGCACCCGGCCGCTGGACTCCGTGGAGATCGACCCGGCCACCCGGCGCGCCCGCGTCGGGGCCGGAGTGTCCTCGGGTCGTCTGCAGGCCGCCGCCGCGCCGTACGGCCTGACCGGCCTGCCGGGCAGCTCTCCGGTCGTCAGCGTCACCGGCGTCGCCCTCGGCGGCGGGCTCAGCTGGTTCGGCCGCGCGCACGGCTGGGTCGCCGACAGCGTCACCGCCTTCGACATCGTCGACGCCGAAGGACGACAGCGGCGCGTGACCGCCGGCACCGATCCCGACCTGTACTGGGCCCTGCGCGGCGGAGGCGGCGACTTCGCGGTCGTCACCGCCCTGGAACTGTCCCTCCACCCCGCTCCACGACTTCACGGAGGGCGGGTGCTGTGGCCGGCCGAACACGCGCCGGACGTCCTGGACGCCTACCGGCGGATCACCGCCACCGCGCCGGACGAGCTGACCGTCTGGCTGGACCTGCTGCACTTCCCCGGCTCCGCGCCCATGGTGGCCGTGGACGCGGCATACCTGGGTGAGGCGGCCGAGGCCCGCGATCTGCTGGCTCCCCTGGACCGCCTTCCCCTGCCGCTGTCGGACACCCGGCGGACCATGCCGGTCTCCGAGCTCGGGTCCATCACCGCCGAGCCCACCGACCCCGGCGCCGGCTCCTCCCGCGGTGAACTGCTGACCGCGCTGGACGACACGACGGTCAAGACGCTGCTCGCCGATCCCGTCGCTCCGCTGATGAGCGTGCAGATCCGCCATCTGGGCGGCGCGTTCGCCCGCCCGTCCGACAGCCCGCACGGACCGCTGGCCGAGCCTTACGCGCTCTACCTGTTCGGCGTCCCGGCCGACCCGGCGACGGCCGAGGCGATCACGGCCAGGCAGCGCGCCCTCGCCGAAGCCCTCCCGGTCAGCGGGCGCAAGCCCCTGACCTTCCTCAATCCCCGCGAGAGCGTGGCCGACGCCTTCACCCCCGCCGTGCTGGAGCGCCTGCGTGACATCAAGCGCCGCCACGACCCCCATGACGTCTTCCGCGGCAACTTCCCCGTCCTCGCCGACGGGTCACAGTCACCCGCCACCTGAGTGCCGGGCTGAAGCCGTCAGCGGGCGGGAACCTGGGCGACCGGGAGCTGGGGCCCGGGGATCTGCGTGAGCGGGCCGGGCTGGTCACCATGGCCGTCCTGGCCGGTCTGGCCGGTCCGCCTGGCATCGGGCCCCGTGGCGGCGCCCGGGGCCC
>NZ_JBFAOO010000359.1:0-3539 GCF_040675265.1 Microbispora sp. NPDC049633 | reverse complement strand
CGGGGACGGAGGACGCGGGCGCGCGCCCGGGCACCAGGACCGGCCCGGCGGACGTCCATGGTGGCGGCGGTCGGGGACGTCGTGTCCGGCGGCGGGTTCCTTGGCTATGAATGAAAATTTCACCCACAGGTGACGCCGATCCGGTGAGCGGCCGCACGATAAGGCCGGTCAGCCCACGCTCACGATCGTGGGGTCGACGGGAACGGGCGGGCCGGGCGCTTGACAGTGCCGCTCTCCCTCGTATTTGCTCCGCCCGACACCACCGCCATCCACCAAAACGGAGAGGGGCTCGGTCGGCAGACAAATGTGAGCGTTAACAACAGGACGCGGCGCGCGGAGGCGACCGGATCGCCGTGCGACCCCGACGGCACCACGTCACAGCTGTCCGTCCTCACAATCCGCGACCCCGCCGGCCGCCGGGTTCTCCGCGCGCGGCGGTGAAAGGCCGGAGCCGCCGGTGCTCAGGTCGTCGCGACAGGTCCCGGCCGGCGAGCCGTCTGCCACAGACCGACGTACGGCACGCCCGACCGGCGATGTCAGCGCCGCCACGCATCACCTGCGAGCCGGTGCGTCACGTGACCGGCCCGAAGAGGCGCCAGCCGCAAGGCTCGACACCAGCCGGTGCCCGCATCGCAGGCGGGTGACGCCCCACCAACAGGGCCTGCGGACCCTGCCGGGTCCACCCGGCGAAACCCCCGCACAGTCTCCTGGCGCTGCACTGTCCTGCGACGGTCGATCCGTCGGCTGCGCCGTGGTGCGGGAAACGGTGGTCCGCGCCACGGGGATGAGGCTTTCTATGTCAGAGCTTGACAAGGAGGAACACAACGGTGCGAAGACATACGAGTGAATCTCCAGAGCACGGTGCCTTCCCGAAGCACGGTGCCGACACAGAGCACGGTGCCGACACAGAGCACGGTGCCGACACAGAGCACGGTGCCGACACAGAGCACGGTGCCTTCCCGAAGCACGGTGCCGCCGGCGGCATGGGGCCGCGGCCCGTCCGGGGACGCCGCTTGATGCACCGCCTGATGGCCGCGACGGTGGCCGTCCTCGGGCTGCTCTCGTCGACCATCGCGACTCACGCGGCGTCGGCCGCTGACAATCCCTATCAGCGGGGTCCCGCCCCAACCCTGGCCAGTGTGTCGGCCAGCCGGGGGACGTTCGCCACCGCGCAGATCAGCGTGCCGGGCGGGAACGGCTTCGGCAGCGGCGTGATCTACTACCCGACGGACACCAGCCAGGGGACCTTCGGCGGCGTCGCGATCGTGCCGGGCTACTCCGCCCTGTTCGCCAACGAGGAAGCGTGGATGGGCCCCTGGCTCGCGTCCTTCGGCTTCGTCGTGATCGGGATCGAGACCAACAGCCGCACCGACAGCGCGGACGCCCGGGGAACCCAGCTGCTCGCCGCGCTGGACTACCTCACCCAGCGCAGCGCGGTGCGCGACCGGGTCGACCCCAACCGCTTGTCGGTGGTCGGCCACTCCGCGGGCGGTGCCGGCGTCCTGTCCGCGCTGCTCCGGCGGCCCACGTTGCAGGCCGGGGTCGGGCTCGCGCCCGGCTCGCCCGTCGGGGACTACCGTCTGTCCAACGACCGTGTGCCGACGATGTTCATCTCGGGCCAGCGGGACACGACGGTCACGCGGTCCTACCTGGACGGGCTGTACAGCACCATCCCGGCCTCTACGCCGAGCGCGTGGGTGGAGATCACCGGTGTGGACCACCTGTTCGCGACCCGTGCGAACACCACCGAGATGCGGGTGCTGATCCCCTGGTTGAAGATCTTCCTCGACGACGACACCCGATACACCCAGTTCCTGTGCCCGCAGCTGGCGGACTCCGCCAACGTCTCGATGTACCGGAGCAAGTGCCCGTACGTGCCGCCGGGCGGGTCGTCGCCGTCCCCCAGCCCGTCCGCGAGCCCGTCCGCGTCGCCGTCCGCGTCGCCGTCCGCCAGTCCGTCGATCTCGCCGTCGCCGTCGCCGTCCGCCAGTCCGTCGGCGTCGAGCGCCTGCACGGCGAGCTACCGTACGGTGAACTCGTGGTCCGGGGGCTTCCAGGGTGAGGTCACGGTGACGGCGGGCGCTTCGGCGATCAACGGGTGGACCGTCGGCTGGACGCTGAGCGGCGGTCAGACGATCAATCAGGTGTGGAACGGCACGCTGAGCGCCAGCGGCTCCGCGGTCAAAGTGACGAACGCCTCCTACAACGGCTCGATCCCGGCGTCCGGCTCGAGCACGTTCGGCTTCCTCGGCACCGGTACGCCGTCGGCTCCCGCCCTCACATGCACCAGTCCGTGATCCCCGCCGTCGCGCCGTAGCGCGTGGGGCGTCAGGCGGCCTCGGAGGCGGCGCGCACGGCCTGGGCGTGGCGTTCGAGCAGGAGCGCGACCAGTTCGGGCGCGGGGCCGAGGACATCGGCCACGGCGTGCGCGCCGGCCTCCAGGGTGTCGCGCTCCACCTTGTCGGCGAAGTGCCCGGGGGCCAGCAGGTAGGGCGCCACCACGACCCTCGGGGCGCCGGCGCGCGACAGCCGTACGACCTCGTCCCCGGGCGTGGGCGCGGCGGCCGAGGCGTAGGCGGCGGTGACCGACCACCAGGGGCGGGTACGCGCCCACTCGCGGGCGACGGCGGCGATCGTCGCGTTCGCCCGGCGGTCGCTGGAGCCGGCCGAGACGAGCACCACGGCCGTCTCCGGGTCGCCGATCTCCACGCCTGCCTCGGCGAGACGGCGTTCGAGGGCGCGGACGAGCAGCGGATGCGGGCCGAGCGTCGGGCCGCGACGCGGCCTGACCGCTGCCGGGCGCGGACGATTCCAGGAGCGGGGCCGTCTCTCAGCCGGCCTGGGCGCCCTGCCACAGCGAGTACGCGCTGAAGCCGAAGTCGGGGGACCGGACGTCCGTGCCCGCGACTCCGGTGGAGGTGAGGCCGGTGACGTAGCCCCACCGGCGCTCGTTCTGGTAGTCCCGCACCCACGGCCCCCCGCTGGAGCCGCCCGTGAAGGGGCATTTGGCGATGCTCAGAGAGATGTAGACCGTGCAGTTCATCTGCAGGTTGCCGTCGTAGGGAGGCTCACCGGGGTAGCCGAACACCGTGCCCTGGTACCAGGGCGGCGGGAAGAAGCCCATGCCGTTGGAGCCCGTCACGTCCTCGATCCGGACGCCGTCGGACCGCGGCCGGACGGTCACGAAGGCCACATCGTTCGTCCTGCCGCCCCCGGACAGCCAGTCCTGCGAGACGAACGCCTGGTCGAGCACCCAGGAGCCATATGCGGGATCCGGGCCGTACCGGTAGAAGGGCATGTAGATCCCCTTCGTACGCCAGGTCCCCCGGTCCCGGTCGTAGACGCAGTGCGCGGCCGTGAGGATGAGGTTGCGGTTGCCCGAGGGGACGGTCGAGGCGCTGCACCAGTACTGGTAGCCGTCGTCGCCGTTGGTGTACATCGCGCCCACCGTGGGAGTGGCGAACTGGGCCAGGCTCGCGGCGGCGACGGAGGACGCGGGCGCGCGCCCGGGCACCAGGACCGGCCCGGCGGACGTCTCC
>NZ_JBFAOO010000358.1:0-3585 GCF_040675265.1 Microbispora sp. NPDC049633 | reverse complement strand
GCCCGTGCGGACGGGCGCGCCCGACGACACCGCTCTCCTGGCGGCGGCCCGGCGGCACGAGCTGCTGTCGCGGCTGACGGGGCTGCTGCTGGACGAGGAGAGCCTGCGCGAGCCCGTCGCCCTGCTTCGGGCGGCCCGTCTGCTGGCCACGGAGACGGCCGACTGGGTGATCGCGGACGTCGCCGGCGACGGCGGCCTGGTCCGGTCGGTCGTCATCGGGCCGAGCGACCAGCCGGTCGGGCGGCTGCAGCGGACGATCGAGGAGGCCCCGCCCGCGAAGACGCCGGTGGTGGAGCAGGTGCTCACCACGCAGAGCGGCGTCGTCCACGAGATGCTGACCGACGACTCCCTGCTCGGCGGCGGCGTGCTCCAGGCGATGCGCGCGGGCTCGCTGCTCAGCGTGCCGATCCGCGCCGAGGACGAGGCGCGTGGCGTGCTCACCCTGGTGCGGCTGCGCGAACGGCCGCCCTTCGGCCTGGCCGACCTGGGTCTCATGGAGGAGATCGGCCTGCACCTCGGCCTGGCGATGCGGGCCCAGCAGGGGTTCCAGCGCCGGGCGCAGGCCGCCGACACCCTGCAGACCGGCGTGCTCCCCCGCACGCTCCCCGACATCCCCGGCTTCGAGATCGCGGCCGCCTACCATCCCGGCTCCGGCATGCGGGCCATCGGCGGCGAGTTCTACGACGTGTTCCCCGTGAAGAACGGGTGGGGCTTCGTCATCGGCAGCGCGGCCGGGCGCGGCGAGGAGGCGGCCGCCGTCACCGCCATGGTCCGCAACGGCCTGCGCGTGCTGAGCGTGTGGGAGGACGACCCGGGACAGGCCCTGCGCAAGGTCAGCGACGCCCTCGTCGCACAGCACACGGGTCTGTTCGTGATGGCCGCCGCGGGCTTCGTCCGAGGCCGCAAGGTGCGGCTCGCCTCCGCGGGACACCATCCGGCGGCGCTGATCCAGCCGGGCGGCGCCGTCCGGTTCTCCGAGGGCGGCGGCGTCCCGCTGGGCTTCGAGGAGGGCTCGGTCCCCGCGACGGAGGAGCTCACCCTGTCGTCCGGGGAGACGCTCGTGCTGTACAGCGACGGTCTGGTGGGCTCGCAGAGCCCCGCCGGGGACAACTACGGCGAGCAGCGGCTCACCGAGGCTCTCGCCCGCTGCGCCGGGCAGCCCCCGGGCGCGGTCGTCAAGGCCATCGAGGAGGACCACCGGGCCTTCTGCGGCAGCCACGTGGTCGACGAGATCACCGTCCTCACGCTGCGCCGATCCCGCTGACGGGATTTGCCGCCCCCACCCGGACGTGGTGGACTGAGGGGGACGCGGCGCGTGGGGGCGATCGCATGGCAGAGCGATACGAACCGGTCGGCGGCCTCGGCTTGATCCACGAGGCCGGTCTCTACGGCTCCGGCGACGAGTTCCTCGGGATGGCGGTGCCGTTCGTGCGGGACGGGCTCGGCAGGGGCCAACCGGTGCTGGTCACCACGACCGCGGAGAACCTCGACCTCCTCGGCGCCGCGCTCGGCCACGACGCCCGGGAGGTCGACTACGCCGAGAGCGCCTACTTCGGCCGCCGCACCGCGCAGCGGGCGGCGGCGTTCCTGCGCTACTGGGAGCGCAACGCGGCGCGCGGACGGGTGCGCATCCTGGCCGAGCCGGTGTGGACGGGCCGCTCCTCCCGCGACGTCGCGGCCTGGAAGCGGATGGAGTCGGCGCTCAACGTGATCCTCGCCGGCACGGGCGTGTGGATGATCTGCCCGTACGACACCAGGGCGGCCGATCCCGGTCTCGTCGAGGCCGCGCTGCGCACCCACCCCTCGATCAGCGTCGGCGGCCGGGAGCGGCGGGCGTCGCCCGCGTACACCGACCCGGTCCGGTTCATCGGCGAGTGCGACCGCGAACCGCTGCCGCAGGCTCCCTCGGACGCCGCGGCCGCGACGATCGGCCACCTGCACGGCGTGCGGCGCTTCGCCGGCAGGCAGGCCCGGCTCCACGGGCTGGCCGAGGACAGGACCGCGCTGCTGTGCGTGGCCGTGCACGAGGCGGCCCGCTACCTGGGCCTGCCGCTGACCGTCCGGACGTGGGAGAGCTTCGGGGCGCTGGTGTACGACCTGTGGGCCGGCCGGGAGACCGGATGCGACCCGCTCGCCGGTTTCACGCCCCCGGGACCGGACGAGCGGCCCGGGGACGGCCTATGGCTGGCCCGCCAGATCTGCGACCACCTGGACATACGGCAGGAGGCGGGCGGCTGCCGGATCAGGCTGCGGGCGGCCACCTCCCGGCTGCAGGAGAGCGCATGATTTTTCCCGATTAGGCGTTTAGCGCGAATCAGAGTAAGGTAAACATCATCTACATCGAGCGTGCCTAGGACGCAGGCACACCCCTTTCAGACGCCTTCCTGTCTTGAGGTGTGCCATGGATATCGCGATCGTCTCCGCGCACGAACTGACTCCCGACACTCCCGCCATCGCCCGTGAGCTGGGGCGGGGCCACCGGGTCACCGTCTACACCCGGTCGAAGGTCAAGGGGGACGGCGTCGAGCACGTGCCCGCCGGACCCGACATGGAGCTGTCGGAGAGCGACCTCCTCCCCTACATCTCGGACTTCAGCGACGGCCTGCGGCGCCGCTGGCGGGAGCACCGCCCGGACATCATCCACGCCTACTCGTGGTCCAGCGGCCTGGCCGCCATCGCCGGGTCCGAGGGCCTGGGCGTGCCGGTGACCCAGACCTTCCACAGCCACTACGACGACAGCCGCAGCGCCGCGCCCGTGCGGCGGCTGGAGTGCGCGATCGGGCGCCGCGCCAGGGCGGTCATCGCCGCCTGCGCCGACGAGGAGTCGGAGCTGATCCGGATGGGCGTGCCGCGCCGCAACATCTCGGTCGTCCCGCACGGCGTGGACATCGAGCGGTTCCGCCGCCAGGGTCCCGCCTTCCCGAGAGGCGAGCGGCCCCGTCTCCTGCACGTGGGGCACGTGGGCGCCGACTACGCCGTGCACGCGCTGCGGGCCGTGCCGGAGGCCGAGCTCGTGATCGCCGGTGGCGACGACCTGAGCGTCGAGCGGCTGCGCGCCCTCGCCGGGGAGCACGGCGTGGCCGACCGCGTGGAGATGCTCGGCATGGTCCCGCACACTGCGATGCCCAAGCTCATGCGCAGCGCCGATCTGGTGCTGTCGCTGCCGCCGACCGTCCCCACGGGCACGGCGGCGCTGGAGGCCATGGCGTGCGGCATCCCGGTCATCGCCTCGGCGTCCGGGGCGCACCTCGACTCGGTGGTGGACGGCGTGACCGGATTCCTGACCCGGCCCGACCGTCCGCTGGAGATCGCCCACCGGATCCGCCGCCTGCTCGGCGACGCCACCCTGCGTACGGCCATCGGCTACGCGGCCGCCGACCGCGCCCGTTCCCGCTATTCGGTCGAGCGAATCAGCATGGAACTGCTTCGCGTATATGAGAAGACCTGCGCGTAAAGGCAAGCGATATTACCGGATTAGGGCCGTTATCTGAGTGAATTCATGTGATTAACTCGGCTCATGTCACTTCATGGGCCTGGTTTAGCGGTGGCGGCGGCGATGCTCATCGTCCCCGCCCCCACCCCCTT
>NZ_JBFAOO010000357.1:0-3633 GCF_040675265.1 Microbispora sp. NPDC049633 | reverse complement strand
GGACGCGTCCCGACACGGCCCCCGGACGCGTCCCGACACGGCCCCCGGACGCGTCGCGACCCGGCCCGCGGGCGCCGCGAGCCGGGACCGGCGCCGGCTCCGCGACGGGCGGTCACGACCCGGCCGCCCCGCCTCGTGACCCAACCGAGAGGCGGCCGGCACGCCCGGGGCTCTCGGTGCCCTTACGCTTACCCTGCGATGGTGACTTTTCGTGCTCTTGGGCCGTTCGAGGCGATTGCCGGTGGCGAGACGCTCGACCTCGGCGGGCAGCGGCAGCAGGCCGTGCTCGCCCGGTTGCTCGTGGCCGGAGGGCGCGCCGTACCGGTGAGCGTGCTGATCGACGAGCTGTGGCCGGGTGGCCCGCCCGCGCAGGCGCTGTCCACGATCCAGGGATACGTCTCCCGCCTGCGGCGGGCCCTCGAACCCCACCGCGCGCCGCGCGAGGAGGCCGGCGTCCTGGTGTCCGCTCCGCCCGGTTACGCGCTGCGGGCGAAGGTCGAGGACGTGGACTCCTGGCGCTTCGAGCACCTGGTCAAGAGCGACCACGACGGCCCGGCCGCGACGCTGGAGCGGATGGAGACGGCCCTCTCCCTGTGGCGCGGGCCGGCGCTGGCCGGGTTCCAGGAGCTCACATGGGCGCAGACCGAGGCCACGCGGCTGGACGAGCTTCGCCTGCTCGCCGTGGAGCGCCGCGCGGACGCCGCGCTGCGGCTGGGCCGCACCGGCCCGATGATCCCCGACCTGGAGGCGCACGCCTCGGCGTACCCGTTGCGAGAGGAGGCCTGGCGGCTTCTCGCGCTCGCGCTCTACCGCGCGGGACGGCAGGGCGACGCGCTCGGCGCGCTGCGGCGGGCCAGGGAGGCGCTGCGCGACGAGCTCGGGCTCGATCTCGGCCCCACCCTGCAGCGGCTGGAGCAGGACATCCTCGTCCAGGCCGGGCATCTGGACGCCCCGGCCGCCGGCGGGCAGGTCGTGGAGGTCTCCGCGCCCGCGCCGTCCGGCCCGGCCGCGTCCGAGGGAGCATCCGCCGGCCCGGCGGCCCTGCGCGTGGTCATCGCCGACGACCAGGCGCTGGTGCGCACCGGTCTCAAGGTCATCCTCGACAGCGAGCCGGGGCTCGACCTCGTCGGGGAGGCGGAGAACGGCGAGCAGGCGATCTCGCTCGTCCAGGCGACACGGCCCGACGTGGTGCTCATGGACATCCAGATGCCGCGGCTGGACGGACTGGCGGCGGCCCGGCGGATCCTCACGGCGGAGGAGCCGCCGAAGGTGATCATGATGACCACGTTCGGCACCGACGAGAACCTCTACGCGGCGCTGCGGGCCGGCGTGAGCGGCTTCGTGCTGAAGACCTCCGCCCCCGAGCAGCTCATCGCGGCGGTCCGGGCCGCCGTCGCGGGCGACGCGCTGCTCGACCCGGCGGTCACCACGCACCTCATCGCGGCCTTCGCCGGGCGGCGCGACCCGGCGGCCCCGGAGGGCCTGTCCGACTCCGACATCGACCTGATCAAGCTCGTCGCCCGGGGCTTCACCAACCGGCAGATCGCGATGACGCTGGCCGTGCCGGAACAGGAGGTCGCCGACGAGGTCACGGCGCTGCTGCGCGGCCTGGGCCTGGTCGACCGCGCCCAGCTCGTGGTCCTGGCGTACGAAAGAGGGCTGGTCAGCCCAGGGTCGCCGGGCGCCTGAGCCTTATCGTCGCTTTGACGACAAATAATCGGACACCTTAGGGTGGGACCGTGGCTCAACTGCGCATCGCTCTCGCCCAGACCAATCCGGTCGTCGGTGACATCGCCGGCAACGCCGACATGCTCGTCGAGTGGACCCGCAGGGCCGCCGCCCGTGGCGCGCACCTCGTGGTCTTCCCCGAGATGTTCCTGACCGGCTACCCCGCCGAGGACCTGGTGCTCCGGTCCTCGTTCGTGGAGGCGTCGATCACGGCGCTGTCGAAGGCGGCCACGCGCCTGGCCGGCGAGGGTCTCGGGGACATCCCCGTCGTGGTGGGCTATCTCGATCGCGCCGACCTCGCCCCGCGCGTCGGCCAGCCCAAGGGCGCACCGCTCGACGCGGTCGCCCTGCTTCACGAGGGCCGGGTGGTGACGAAGTCGGCCAAGCACCACCTGCCGAACTACGGGGTGTTCGACGAGTACCGCTACTTCGTGCGCGGCGACCGCCTGCCGATCTTCCGCCTGCACGGCGTGGACGTCGCCGTGGCCGTGTGCGAGGACCTGTGGCAGGACGGCGGTCCCGTCTCCGTGGTCGCCGAGGCCGGCGCCGGGCTGCTCGTCGTCCCCAACGGCTCGCCGTACGAGACGAACAAGGACGACGTGCGGCTGGAACTGTGCGCGCGGCGGGCCCGCGAGGCCGGCTGCGCGCTCGCGTACGTGAACATGGTCGGCGGCCAGGACGAGCTGGTCTTCGACGGCGACTCTCTCGTCGTGGACGCCTCCGGGGAACTGGTCGCCCGCGCGCCGCAGTTCGAGGAGGACCTGTTCGTCACCGATCTGGAGCTCCCGGAGGGCACGGGCGAGCTCGGCGAGTCCCGCCACGACGCGCACGACGGCACGGTCATCACGGTCGAGCGGGTGCTGCTGTCGGCCGCGCCCGTCGAGCCGTACGAGCCGGAGGCGCCGGTCGTCGCCGAGCGGCTGGACGACCTGGCGGAGATCTACCAGGCGCTCGTGCTCGGCGTGCGCGACTACGTGCGCAAGAACGGCTTCCGGTCGGTCATCCTCGGCCTGTCCGGCGGCATCGACTCCGCCCTCGTCGCCACGATCGCGGCCGACGCCGTCGGGCCCGAGCGGGTCCACGTGGTGCTCATGCCCTCGCGCTACTCCTCGGACCACTCCATCACCGACGCGGAGGAGCTGGTGCGCCGCCAGGGGGTCGACGCGCAGGTCGTCCCGATCGCCGACATCGTCTCGGCGTTCGAGAAGGAGATCGAGCTGCACGGCCTGGCGGCCGAGAACCTGCAGGCCCGCGTGCGCGGCATGCTCCTGATGAGCCTGTCGAACGAGCACGGCCACCTGGTGCTGACCACCGGCAACAAGAGCGAGCTGGCGACCGGCTACTCCACGTTGTACGGCGACTCGGCGGGCGGGTTCGCCCCCATCAAGGACGTCCTGAAGAGCGTGGTCTGGAAGCTCGCGGAGTGGCGCAACGCCCAGCCCGGGCAGCCCCCGATCCCGGAGAACTCCATCACCAAGGAGCCGAGCGCGGAGCTGCGGCCCGACCAGCGCGACACCGACTCCCTCCCGCAGTACGACGTGCTCGACCGGCTGCTGCGCGACTACGTCGAGCGGGACATGGGCCGGGACGAGCTGGTCGCCGCCGGCCACGACCCCGAGCTGGTCACGAAGATCATCCGGCTGGTGGACCTCGCCGAGTACAAGCGCCGCCAGTACCCGCCGGGCCCCAAGATCACCCCGAAGAACTTCGGCCGCGACCGCCGCCTGCCCATCACGACCCGCTGGCGCGAGCGGCTCTAGGGAGTGCCCGCGACGCCGGGCCCGGGCCGCAAACGCCCGTGACCGGTGCCGGGCAGGCGTCCGGCACCGGTCACGGTGTCACGTCAGGGCGTCGTCGGCGGATGCCCGCCGACGGGTGAGGCGCCCTGTCACGGCTCGGGGGTGG
>NZ_JBFAOO010000356.1:0-3746 GCF_040675265.1 Microbispora sp. NPDC049633 | reverse complement strand
CCGGCCCGCCGGTCGCACGGCGCGCTGTGGGCGGTCGTCGGAGTCGTCGTGGCGGTGGTGCTGCTCGTGCTGCTGGGGGCGCTGCTCCTCGCCCCGCCCCAGGGAGCCGCAGGGGCGGCCGCGGTCGGCGGGGTGCCCGTCGGCACGGCCGTGCTGCTGGCCGTCGCGCTGGTGGCGGTCATCGGCGGCATCACGGTCGCGGTCCTGCTGGTCCGCTCCCATCAGGCGGGGCGGCGGCGGGCCGAGGAGGCCAGGGACCGGGCGGCGGACCGGGCCCAGCTGCTCGCGGCGGCCATGGACCCGGAGGTCGCGATGCGGCTGCTCGGCTACGACGGCCGCCGAGGTCCGGAGGCGTAGGTCATCGATCCGATCCCCGGCGGGCCATCGCCCGCCGGGGATCGGCGTGTTCCGGGCCTGGTGAAACACGCCGCCCCGGCCCCGCTCGGCAAAGCCCTGATGTCATCACGACTTTGTCCTACCACATGCGAAAGTTCTTGAAACTTGTACGTAACTTCTTCCATGTGGTGACCAAAGGGGGTAATTTGGCGCCCACTTGAGGCCGTGAAGACCGTTTCGGCGGTGCGCGGCCCTGCCTTCCGTCACGGAACCGCCGGCCCACCACCCCCCAGTGGGCCGGCCTCCATGACGCATGAGATGGAGGACTGTCACCATGTCACGTAAGCGACTGCTCGCTCTGGCGGCACTGTCCGCGATCATCGCGCCGGCGTTCGCCGGCACCACCGCGCTCGCGGCCCCCGCGGACGACTCCGAGTTCCGCGTGCTCGTCTTCGGCAAGACCACCGCTTTCCGGCACGACTCGATCCCCGCCGGTGAGGCGGCGATCCAGAAGCTCGGCCAGGAGAACGGCTTCGCGGTGGACGTGACGGAGGACGCGTCCCAGTTCACCGACGCGAACCTCGCCAAGTATCAGACCGTCGTCTTCATGTCCACGACCGGCGACCCGCTCGGCCAGCCCGAGCAGAAGGCGGCGTTCGAGCGCTACATCCGCAACGGGGGAGGCTTCGTCGGCGTGCACGCCGCGGGGGACTCGGGCTACAGCTGGGCCTGGTACGGCGGCCTCGTCGGCGCCTACTTCCGCAACCACCCGGCGCAGCAGAACGCCACGGTGAAGATGGTGGGCCAGGGCGCGGCGTCCAACCGCGGGCTGCCGAACCGCTGGAACCGCTGGGACGAGTGGTACAACTACCGCACCAACCCGCGCGACGCCGGGGTGCGCGTGCTCGCCGAGCTCGACGAGAAGTCCTACAACCCCGGCTCCGGCGCCATGGGCGACCACCCCATCGCCTGGTGCCACAACTACGACGGCGGGCGTTCCTGGTACACCGGCATGGGCCACACCAAGGAGTCCTTCAGCGACCCGCTGTTCCTCAAGCACCTGCTGGGCGGAATCCAGATGACCGCCGGTGTGACGAACTTCCCCTGCGACCCCCACGGCGACTGAGGGTGAGCGGGGAACGTCCGGCCACGTGACGCGGCCCCCGCTGCCGGAGCCGGTCCTCCGGTGACCGAGGCACACCGTCCGGTGAGTCCACCGGGCGGCGTGCCCGCGCGTGCCCCGGCCACGGGCGGTCGGAGGCCGGGAGGAGGTTCTCAGGGGATCAGAGCCGGAAGCCCAGGTCCGGCGTGATCTCCGCGACGTCCATCTGGGCCTTCTGCAGGCGGCCCGAGTAGTCCCAGTTCATGGCCTGCCAGCGGGTGAACTGGTCGAGCACCCACATGCCGCTCTGCCTGCTGCCGTTGCCCGACTTGCCGTTCCCGCCGAACGGCAGGTGGGCCTCCGCGCCGGAGGTGGAGTTGTTGACGCTGACCATCCCGGCCGACACGCCCTCGCGGAAGCGGAACACCGCCTTCGGGTCGCTTGTGTAGATGGACGACGACAGGCCGTATCCCGGCCGGTTGGCCAGGTCGATCGCCTGGTCGAGGGTGGAGAACGTCGTCACGCCCACGATCGGGCCGAACGTCTCCTCCAGGAACAGCCGGTCGTCCGGGCGGACGCCGTCCACGACCACCGGGTGGTAGTAGAGGCCGTCGCCGTCCATCCGCCCGACCGGGCCGGGCAGCACGGTGTGGTGCGGCTGGATCCAGCCCAGGTATTCCTCGTACCGCTCGGCGAACCTGTGGTCGAGCAGCGGGCCGTACAGGACGTCGCCGTTCGGGTCGCCGACCTTCGCGTCGCGTACGGCGGCGGTGAACCGGCGCAGGAACTCGTCGTGCACGTCCTCGTGGACGATGACCGTGCCGAGGGAGGTGCACCGCTGCCCGGCGGTGCCGAACCCGGAGAACAGGGCGCCCTCGGCCGCGAGGTCGAGGTCGGCGTCCGGCATCACGACCATCGGGTTCTTGCCGCCGAGCTCCAGGCAGGGCGACTGCAGATGCCGGCCGCACAGCTCGCCGACGGCCCGGCCGACCGCGCTCGACCCGGTGAAGCCGACCTTCTGCACGGTGCCCTCGCCGAGCGCGCGGTCGAGCCCCGCGTACGTCTGGTCGCCTGCGGCGAACACGAGGTTGAGCACGCCGTCGGGGAGGCCGGCCGCCGCGAACAGCCGGTAGAGCGCGTGCGCGGACGCCGCGGCGTACTCCGCGGGCTTCCACACGACCGCGTTGCCGCACAGCAGCGCCGGGACCAGATACCACGAGGGCACGGCCACCGGGAAGTTGCCGGCCGTCACGACCGCCGCCACGCCGACGGGCACCCGGAACGTGAACAGGCTCTTGTCGGGCATCTCCGACGGCACGGTCTGCCCGTAGAGACGGCGGCCCTCGCCGAGGAAGAAGTCACAGGTGTCGACGATCTCGCGGACCTCGCCCAGCGCCTCGGCGTACGGCTTGCCGATCTCCTCGGTCACCAGCCGGGCCAGCGCCTCGGTGTTGGCCTCGACGAGGCGGCCGATCGAGGCGATCACCCGTCCGCGCACGGGGGCGGGGACGCGGGCCCACTCCCGCTGGGCCGCCGCCGCGGCGCGGCACGCGCCGGCGAAGCCGTCCGCGTCCGCGAGCAGGACGGTCGCCACGGTCTCCGCGGGCCGCGCCGGGTTCACCGACTCATAGGGCGTGCCCGAAGAGAGCTCCTCACCCGCGACGACGGAAACGATCTGCCGAGCCACCGCTGACCTCCGGAAGTGTTGCTGGTGCCGAGCCTCGATTACACAGTATTTCCACGCGGGGTGCCCGGCGACAGGCCCTCCTGCAGGGCGACCGCCGCGGCCTGGGTGCGGCTGGTCACCCCGAGCTTGGCCAGGATGTTGGAGACGTGCACGCTGACCGTCTTCTGGGAGATGAACAGCCGCTCGCCGATCTCCCGGTTGGCCAGGCCGTCCGCGACGTGGGCCAGCACCTCACGTTCGCGTGCGGTGAGCGCGGCCAGCCGTCCCGATTCCCCGCCCGCGGTGGCGGCCGGGGCGGAGGTCCCGTCGTCCGCGGCGGGGACGCCCGGCGCGGGCACGGCCGGGCCGCCCGTCGTGCCGTCTGTGGTGCCGGTCGCGGTCGGGTCCGGGAACCCCGCCCGCGTGCCGACGGACCTGAGCGTCTCCAGGAAGGGCCGGGCTCCGAGCGTGGCGGCGACGCGCACCGCGTGCTCCCACTCGGCGCGGGCCGCCGCTCGATCGCCCGCCCGCAGCAGGCTCTCGGCCAGCCGCCACCGCGACCGTGCCTCCTCGTACACGAAGCCGAAGCCGAATGCGTCGACGGCGCGCCGCCAGACCTCCGGGTCCGCCGTGCCGTGGGCG
>NZ_JBFAOO010000355.1:0-3792 GCF_040675265.1 Microbispora sp. NPDC049633 | reverse complement strand
GCCAGCCAGACCAGGGGGTAGAAGCACACGGCGCCTATCCAGGCCAGGTACTCCTGGGGGTGGGTGAACGGCCACGCGAGCCCCTCCCCCGACACGGCCAGCAGGACCGTCCAGGCGAGCGACGCGGCGAAGGCCGCCGCCAGTGCGGCGCGCATCGGCAGATGCGCGGTCAGCCGGGGCAGCACCGGGACCGCGACCACGGCGAAGGCCGCCGCCGGGAGCAGCGCGGCGGTGGGCAGGCGCGCCAGCGCGTGCAGCGGCGGGAGGTGGTCGATGCGCAGCACGCCGCGGGCGTGCAGCAGGCCGCCCGCCGCGAACGCGCCCGCCACCAGCGCCGCCCAGGCCGCCAGTGCCCGCTGTCGTGTCGTCACGGCCCACAGGCTAGGTTCGCCGGCGGCCTCCGGACCCCGCCGTAGTCACTTCGTAAGAACTGCGCGGCACCGGCGGCCCTAGCTTCTGCGGCATGCAGATCGATGTGGTGCTTCCCTGCCTCGACGAGGCGGCGGCGCTGCCCTGGGTGCTCGGCCGGATGCCGGACGGCTGCCGCGCCATCGTGGTGGACAACGGGTCCACGGACGGGTCGGCCGAGGTCGCCGCCCGGCACGGCGCGCTCGTGGTGACCGAGCCGCGGCCGGGCTTCGGCGCCGCCTGCCACGCGGGCCTCACCGCGGCGACCGCCCCCGTCGTGTGCTTCATGGACGCCGACGCCTCCCTCGACCCGCGGCAGGTGCCGTACGTCGCGGAGGGGGTGGTGAGCGGCGCCGCCGACCTCGTGCTGGGCCGCCGCAGGCCCGTCACCGGGTCGGCGTGGCCCGCGCACGCCCGGCTGGGCAACCGGGTGCTCGCCTGGCGGCTGCGCCGCCGCACCGGCGCCCCGCTGCACGACCTCGGCCCGATGCGGGCGGCCCGCCGTACGGCGTTGCTCGCCCTGGACCTGCGGGACCGGCGGTTCGGTTATCCGCTGGAGATGGTGCTGCGGGCGAGCGAGGCGGGCTGGCGCGTCGGCGAGGTCGAGGTGGACTACCTGCCGAGGGTGGGCCGGTCCAAGGTGACCGGGACCGTCCGCGGCACCGTCAGGACCGTCCGGGACATGTGGCGGGCGGCGTGAAGAGCGAGGCCACGGCGCAGCTCGTCGTCATCGCCAAGGCGCCCGTGCCGGGGGCGGTCAAGACGCGGCTCACGCCGCCGTACACCGCGCGGGAGGCCGCCGCGCTCGCGGAGGCGGCGCTGCGCGACACCCTGGCGGCCGTCGCCGCCGCCCCCGCCGCGCGCCGGGTGCTGGCCCTGCTCGGCGAGCCTGGGCCGTGGCTGCCCGCGGGGTACGACGTGGTCGCGCAGCGGGGCGACGACCTGGCCGCACGGCTGGCCGCCGCCTTCGCCGACGCCTGGGCGGCCCTGCCCGTCCCGTCCGTGCTGATCGGCATGGACACCCCGCAGGTCACTCCCGCTCTACTGGCCGAGGCGGGGCGGCTGCTGGGCGAGCACGAGGTCGTGGTCGGCCCGGCCGCCGACGGCGGGTTCTGGCTGCTCGGGCAGCGCAGGCCCGACCCCGCCCTGCTGGCCGGGCTGCCGATGTCCCGGCCCGACACCGGGCCGCTGCTGCTGGAGCGGATCCGCGCCGCGGGCGTGCGGGCCGCCCTGCTGCCCGAACTGACCGACGTGGACACCGCCGCCGACGCGCGCGCGGTGGCCGCGCTGGCCCCCTCCTCGCGGTTCGCGGCGGCGCTGGCGGCCCTCGGCACGGACGTCCCCGCGTGATCGGGCCCCTGTACGCGGAGTCGCTGGACGGCGCGCGGGTCGAGGTCGAGTCGGCGGACGGCGGGACGTGGCCGCTGGAGGCGCGGCGGTGGATCGACGGCGCGGAGGGGGACGAGGCCATGCTCGCCCGCTGCGCCGACCCCACGCTCGACGTGGGTTCGGGACCGGGGCGGCTGACCGTGGCGCTGACGAGGCGCGGGGTGCGGGCGCTCGGCATCGACGTGACTCCCCGGGCCGTCCGGCTCACCCGCCTCGCCGGCGGGCGGGCCCTGTGCCGTGACGTCTTCGGTCACGTACCCGGCGCCGGCCGCTGGGGCACCGTGCTGCTGGCCGACGGCAACATCGGCATCGGCGGCGACCCCGACGCCCTGCTGCGGCGGGTCCGCGAGCTGCTGCGGCCCGGCGGCGAGGTCGTCGCCGAGCTCGATCCGCCCGGCACCGCGACCCGTTCGGAGCGGGTCCGGCTGCGCCGGGAGGGCAGAGCCACCGCGTGGTTCGCCTGGGCGCGGGTCAGCGTGTCGGACATCGGCCCGCTGGCCGGGCGCAACGGCTTCCGCCCGGCGGAGGTGTGGAGCGAGGCCGGCCGCTGGTTCTCCGTCCTGACGCCGCACCGGTGAGGCGGGCCGGAGTTTTGCCGGCCGATGAGGGGAAACGGGGCGGCGGTCCCGGTCCATGCGGCGGCGCCGCCGATAACCTGCGCGGAAAGCAGGCGGAAGCGGACGACACGAATGCCCGGGATCGCGCGGATTGTCACCTGGATGGTCGCACGGCCGTCGCGGGCGCGGGGTCGAGACCTCGCCGACCGGGGCCGCGGCGCCCGAGAACGGACCGGAGGGAGCCGGGCCGCCGCAGACTGTCCCGACGGGAAGTGGAGCGGCGCGGACCTCGCCTTCGTCGGCGCCCTCACCGTCGCGGCGGCGGCGCTCTACGCGTTCTACTCGTGCCTGAGGCTGGCGCGTTTCCGGGCGGGCGCCTACGACCTGGTGATATTCGACCAGGCGGTCCGCTCGTACGCGCGCCTCCAGCCGCCCGTCTCGATGCTGAAAGGGGTGCACAACGGGTTCGGGCCGGGGTTCTGCGTGCTCGGCGACCACTGGTCTCCGGCGCTCGCGCTGCTGGCGCCGCTGTACCGGATCCACGACGGGCCCGCGACCCTGCTCGTCGCGCAGGCCGTTCTCCTCGCGCTGTCGATCCCGTTCGTGTGGGCGTACGCCTACCGCGCCTCCGCGGCGGTCACGGCCGGACGGCGCGTGGCCCATCCGGTTGCGATCGCCTACGCCCTGTCGTGGCCGATCGCCGAGGCCGTGGCCTTCGACTTCCACGAGGTGGCGTTCGTGCCGCTGCTCACGGCGGCCATGCTGGAGCGGTACCAGGCCGGGCGCAGGCGGGCGGCGCTCTTCGCGGGGCTGGCCCTTCTCCTGGTCAAGGAGGACATGGGCCTGCTGCTGGCCGGGTTCGGGCTGTTCCTCCTCACCCGTCGCCGCGACCGCGTCGCGGGGGCGCTGCTCGTCGCGGGCGGAACCGCCGCGACCCTGGTGGCGACGGGCATTCTCATCCCGCGCTTCGGGGGCAGAGCCGACTATTACTGGGCGTACTGGACGCTTGGCCCGGACCTCCCCCGGGCCGTGGTGCGTGCCGTCACACGCCCGGGCGACGTCGCCGCGCTGCTCGCCGACCCGCCGCTGAAGCTGCGGACACTCGTGCTGACGCTGACTCCCGTGCTGTTCACCGCCGTGCTGTCCCCGCTGGGCCTCGCTCTGCTGCCGCCGCTGCTGGAACGCATGCTCGCCAGCACCTACCCGAACTGGTGGACGCCGCGGTACCACTACACGGCCTTCGTCGTCGCGGTGGTCTTCGCCGCCGGGATCGACGGCGCGCAGCGGGCGGCCTCGCGTTCTCCCGGAAGGCCCGGAGTGTTCCTGCGGGTATGGGCGCTGCTGGCGCTCGCCGTCGCGTTCGCGCTCGTGCCGTTCTTCTCGTTCGGGGCGCTGTTCACGCCCGGCTTTCACGCGGAGACCGCCCGGACCCGCGCGG
>NZ_JBFAOO010000354.1:0-3834 GCF_040675265.1 Microbispora sp. NPDC049633 | reverse complement strand
TACACCCGCAACTCGCCCGCGCTGGTGGAGGTCCACTTCTGGTTGTTCTGGCCGTTGCAGTCCCAGATCAGCACCGTCGCGCCGTTGCTCTGCGAGGCGCCGTTGACGTCCAGGCAACGACCCGACCCCACGCCCCTGAGCGCGCTCGTGCCGCCCGTGCCGCCGGTGGGAGAGGCGGTCGGTGACGGCGACGGCGACGGAGTGCCGCCGCTCCCGAACTGCGTGAAGAAGCTCCACACCACCGGCCTGGTCCAGGAGTTCTCGCCGGGTTCGAAGTCGCCGGACTTCCCGTCCACGGGACCGGGGGTGTGGCCCGCGTCGAACGCCGCCCACGCCACCGGATACCCGGCCCGGCAGCCCGAGTAGTAGGTGACGACGTGCGTCAGGCTGCCCTGCGCCGGCTCCGGCGGGTTCTGCGCCGTGCAGCCGTTGTTCCTGACGAACCTGTCACGCAGCGACCGGCCCGCGGAGATGTTGAGCACCGGGTCCCTGAGGCCGTGCAGTCCGATGTAGGCGACGGGCTCGGTGCCGCCGCTGCACCCGCTGAGCTGCCCGCCGGAGTAGACCGCCACCGCGCGGAAGACCGACGCCCGGGCACACGCGAGCGCGTAGCTCATGCCGCCGCCGTAGCTGAAGCCCATGGCGAAGCGCTGCGCGGTGTCGACACAGAGATCCGCCTCGATCCGCCGGATCATGTCGTCGACGAAGGTGATGTCCTCACCGCCGGAGTTGGCCCAGCCGTTGTTGAAGCCCTGGGGTGCGACGAAGATGGTGCTGTTGTTCGACAACGCCCTGAGCCCGTAGTAGGACCAGGGGTATCCGCTGGTTCCCCCGGAGTCGACGTCATTGGCGGTGCCGCCGTTCCAGTGGAATCCGAAGATCAAGCGATAGGGGTTGTTGTTGTTGTAATTGTCGGGAATTCTCAGGATGTAGCTGCGATTCTTCCCGCTGGTCGTGATCGACTGCGTACCGCTTCTCAGCGTCGGAGTCTTGCCGCATCCCGCGGTGGCCGCGAGGGCGCTCTTCGCGGTGACGGATTCGGTGGCACTGTCGCCCAGCGCGGCCTGCGCCGTGGACAGGAAGAGCAGTGCCGTGGTCGCGATGACGGTGAAGAGGGACCTGTGCCCCGGCATCACGCGAGCTCCTTTCCCATGGAGACACACGAAAATGGGATAGCCGTTCGTATCGGCGTTTTTCTGGGGAGAGAGGGCCCGGCCGGACCGGTGTGCCCGGTCTCTGGCTCGGCGAATTCCGGGTCCGCCGTCGCCGGCGTCCGCTGCGCGATCGAACTCACCGGTTCCGCGCGTGTCGGCCGGCCGGTCGAAGCGTCCGGTGTTAACGCTCACCAACGCCCCGATCGGATTTCCTCTCTTTCGGACGGCGGGGATGGAGGCGATGGTGCAGCGGAGCAAATATGACCGTGACCGGACCTGTCAAGGCTCGGACGTCCCGGCGTCACGGGATCGGCGTCCCGGCCGACCGGCCGCTCCCTCGCCTGGCCAGGGAAAGCGGCCGTGGTTCCCGCTGACGGGCCGCGCTGAAACTTTCACTCCCCGCGCTCGAATCGTTTGCGAGGGCGTGCGACTCCGGCCTCAGCGCCGCATGTCAGCGCCGCAGCCGTACGGGATCGGCAGGTCCGCTGCGGCGGACGACCCAGGCCTCGGTGATGTGGTTGAACATCGCCTCGGCGGCGCCGTCGGGATCGCGGGCGGCGATGCGTTCGTAGATGCGGCGGTGGCCGAGGTTCGACGCCACGCACAGGGCCCGCTCGGTCCGGCCCGTGTAGCGGGCGGTGTGGATGACCTGGTTCTCCAGCGCACGCACGACGCCGCGAGCGATGCGGTTCCCGGACGCCTGCATGATCGTGTCGTGGAAGGCGCGGTCGCTGTCCGCGTAGGTGACGTGGTCGTCCACGAGCTCGTCCATCCGGTCCACAAGCGCGCGCAACCGCTCGACGGTCTCCGGCCCGGCCACGCGGGCGGCGACGTTCGCCATGTCGGACTCCAGCACGCGCCGTGTGACGACGACGTCGTCGAGAATCGCCAGGGTCTCGTCCTCGGCGATGGTCGCGGCGAGGACGAGCTCGTCGAGCATGTCCCACATAGCCGGGGGCGTCACCATGGTGCCGGCGCCCTGGCGGACCTGTACGAGCCCCTTCTCCTGCAGGACTTTCACGGCCTCGCGGACGACGGTGCGGCTCACGGAGAAGGCTTCGCACAGCGCGGGCTCGGGGGGCAGCGGCGTTCCCGGCGGGTGCACGCCGCGGACGATGCGCTCCACCAGTTCGGCCGTCACCGCCCGGGCGAGGCTGGCCGGGCGCCGTACCCAGGCGGGGGACGCCGGTACGCCACCGGCCGTTTCCTGCGATGCCGTCATATCCCCCTCCGGTGGCCCACACGAACAGCGCCACCGCGTCAGTATAGGTGACGGCTATTGACGTAATACGTCATACGAGTTACGTTTCGCCGAAGACCGGCCGGGCCAGCCGGCCGCTCACTGGAAAGCGAGCAGCGATGAGACAGCAGCGGTGGTGGGCGGTCCTGATGGTCGCGGGACTGACCGTGACCGGCTGCGGGAGCGCCGCGCGGACGGAGTCCCCGTCCGGACAGGCGTCGCAGGAGCAGCGCAAGCTGGTGGTCTGGGACTGGAAGTCCGGTGAACCGGCCGCCGCGACCTACATAGAGAAGGCGAAGGCCGACTTCGCCGAAAGCCACCCCGGGGTGACGGTCGAGTTCGTCGCCCAGCCGTTCGACCAGTACTACACCCTGCTCGGCACGGCGATCCAGTCCGGCAAGGGGCCTGACGTCATGCTCTTCAACGGCGGCGGGCAGATCCGCGACCGGGCCGACGCGCTCCTCCCGCTGGACCAGTACGTCGCCGAGGACAAGAACCGGTTGGCGGGCTGGGACGCGTTCAGCAAGGACGGCAAGATCTACGCCGCGCCGGTGACCCTGCAGGGACACCCCATCTACTACAACAAAGCGCTCTACGAGAAGGCCGGTCTCGACCCGGCGAACCCGCCGAAGACGTGGGACGAGCTCGTCGACGGCTGCGCCGCCATCAAGAAGGCGACCGGCGCCACGTGCTTCGCGCTCGGCAACAAGGAAGGCGCCGGAATCCAGTTCTGGATGTCGGGCCTCGGATCAGGCATCCTGACGCCTGCGGAGTACGACGACTGGATCGCAGGCAAGCGCGACTGGACCTCCCCGCACGTACGGCAGATCTTCGAGCTGTGGAAGGAGGCCCAGGACAAGGGACTGAACAACGAGGGCGCCAACTCCACCGCGATGTTCACCGACATCTTCAGGGTCTTCCAGACCGGCAAGGCCGCTCACATCATCGGGCTGATGTCCGACGTCGGGCACTGGAAGGACTTCGGCGAGTTCCTGCCGCCCGACAAGATCGGTGTCATGCAGGCCCCGGTCGTCTCCGAGGGGGCCGCTCCGAGCCTTCCGTACGACGGCGGCATCGGCTACGCGGTGGCGAAGTGGACGAAGGACCCGAAGCTCGCCGCCGACCTGGTGCGATCCCTGACCTCGACCGACGCCTTGACCGCGTTCTACGCCAAGGCCGGCGCGATCGCGTCCGACACGACCATCGACGTCTCCCAGGCCGGTCCGGCCGTCACCACGATCGTGCAGCAGATCAAGGCCGGCAAGCCCGCCCTGCACGTCGCGCTGTCCTCCAAGACCCTGGACCTGATGGGAAGACTGTCCCAGCAGCTCCTGAGCGGGTCGGCCACGGTGGACGAGGTCGTGGAGCAGCTGGCCGCCTCCGACCGGGCGGGCTGATCGCGTGCCGGTCAAAGGTTCGCCGTCGTCGCTGCGCCCGGCC
>NZ_JBFAOO010000353.1:0-3845 GCF_040675265.1 Microbispora sp. NPDC049633 | reverse complement strand
CGCCGGCCTGTGCCGCGCCTGCCTGTGCCGCGCCTGCCTGTCCTGCGCCTGCCTGTCCTGCGCCTGCCTGTCCTGCGCCGGCCTGTGCCGCGCCGGCCTGTGCCGCGCCGGCTCGCATCGTGCCGGCCGGCTGCGGGGACGCCGCGTACTGCCCCGGCCGGTGCGGAGGCTGCGCGGTCGCGCCCAGATCGCCGGGCATGTCACCCGAGGTGGGCGTCGGCCACATGGCCTCCTTCGGCCGTTCCGGCGCGTGCGTCGATCCCGAGGGGGACGACAGCGGGTCGAAGGCCATGTCGGGGGAGGGCACCTGCCCGAAGGCGGTCACGGGCCCGAACGCGCCCGGAGGCTCGTACGCGGGCTCGTCGGGCCGGACGTCCACGGAGTGGGACTCGGCGGGGCGCGGCGCGGCGCCGCCGGGCAGGCTCTCCGCCGTGAGCGGCACGCGGACCGGCCCCGAGGGCGTCTCGATGATGCGCGAGGGCAGCGGCCCCGAGGGGATGTCGAGCGGCGGCAGCAGGCCCGCGGGCGTGGAGTCCTGCGGCGTCGGCACCGAGGACGGCGTCCCGGCACGCCCAGGCAGCCCGGCGCCGTGACTGTGCAGCACACGCTCCAGCATCTCCGCGACCTGCGCGGCCGGAAGGCGGTCGGCCGGGTTCTTGCGGAGCAGACCCTCGATGACCGGCAGCAGCGCCCCCGCCCGGCGAGGCCGGTTGGGCTCCTGCGTCAGCACCGCGCCGAGCACGGCGACCGCGTCCGGTCCCTCGTACGGCGGGCGGCCCTCCACGGCGGCGTACAGCGTCGCGCCGAAGGACCACAGGTCGGCGGCGTGGGTGATCGGGCGGCCCTGCAGGCGCTCCGGCGGGATGTACGCCGGCGAGCCCATCAGCAGCCCGGTCTGCGTGATCGTGACGTCGCCCTCTATGGCGGCGATGCCGAAGTCGGTGAGCACCACGCGGTCGGCGGTGAGCAGCACGTTGCCGGGCTTCACGTCCCGGTGGAGGATGCCGGCGGCGTGGGCGTGGCGCAGCGCGTCGAGCACCCGGATGCCGATCTCGGCGGCCTGCACGACCGGCAGCGGCCCGCTCTGCCGCACGGCCTGCTCAAGAGACCAGGCGCGGACGAGCTCCATGACGATCCACGGCCGCCCGTCCTCCTCCACGACGTCGTGGACGGTGACGATGCCGGGATGGCTGAGCCGGGCGGCCGAGCGCGCCTCGCGCAGCATCCGCCGGTGCGCCGTCTGCGCGCCGGTCTGGTCGAGCCCGAACGGCAGGAGCAGCTCCTTGACCGCGACGTCCCGGTCCAGCAGCACGTCATGGGCGTGCCAGACCATCCCCATGCCGCCGCGGCCCACCGGGGACAGCAGCCGGTAGCGCCGGCCGACGAGACGTCCCTGCCCTTCGGGCACGCCCCCGGAGGGGACTCGGCCCACAGGTCCCTGACCCTCTGGCATAGGGGGGACCATACCGAGCAGGCGATCCGTCGTCATAGATAAGGTCCCCAATTCACGCTCGATCCGCAAGATCCCCCGAACGGACCGTGCGAATTGCATCGGATATCTGAGGTTGACGACGATATTACGGTCTGATGACGGTCAAAGGGAATTCACGCATCCGCCAGCGCGTCGAGAGCGGCCGTGAAGGCCTCGGCCGGCGGGCTGACCAGACCCGCTCCCACCTGGCCGGTTCCCGCGATCCGGCCCGCGATTCCGGTGTTGACGACGGGCAGCGAACCGGTTCTGGCCACGAGCGCCACGTCGATGCCGGCCGGCGTGCCGCGGAAGCCCAGCCCGGGAATCTGGTACGCCGGGTGTTCGGCCATCGTGATCTCGTACATCGAGGTCGTGGCCGCGACGGCGTCGGACACCTCGCCGCCGACGAACCGGACGATCGCGGGGGCCGCCGCCATCGCGAAGCCGCCCAGGCCCGCCGTCTCGGTGATCGTGGAGTCGCCGATGTCGGGATTGGCGTCGTCCGGGCCGTACCCCCCGAGGTACAGGCCGTCGGGCACCCCGGCCGGGCCGGTGAACCACCGGTCGCCGAGGCCCGACACCTGTATTCCGAAATCCGTTCCATTGCGCGCCATGGCCACGACCAGGCTCGATCCGGGCACCCCGCGGGCCGCGTCGGCGCTGACTTTCGCCGCCGCCATTCCCGCGTTCAGGAAGAAATGATCATTTCCATTGATGAAACGCAGCACCTCGGCCGCGCGGTCCGGAGCGGCCTCCACGATCGCGGGCGCGATCTCGCGCACCAGCAGGGACGTCGCCGCGCGGTTGCGGTTGTGCAGTTCGTCGCCCATCTGCAGCGCCTGGGCGATGAGCGTGCGCAGGTCGAGCGGGCCGCAGCGCTCCAGCGCCGCCGCCAGCACCGGCCCCAGCACCTCGCCCATCCAGCGCAGCCGCTCGATGACCTCGGGGCCGTACGCGCCGTAGCGCAGGACCTTGCCCAGCCCCTCGTTCAGCGAGCAGTACGCCGTGCCGCCGTGCTCGGCGTCGGTCACCTCCAGCATCCACATCGACGGGCTGACGACGCCCGCCATGGGGCCGACCGTGCGGTGGTGGTGACAGGAGTCGAGGCGGATCCCCTCGCCGGAGGCCAGGCGGTCCTCCGCCTCCTCGGGGGTGGCGGCCAGGCCCTCGAACAGCATCGCCCCGGCGAGCGCCCCGCGCATCGGCCCGGAGGCGCGCTCCCAGGTGATCGGGGGACCGGCGTGGAAGAACTCCCCGGCCCGCAGGCCCAGGACCGCGTGTGCCGGGCGTACGCCGGTCAGCATGGGCCGCGCCGCCAGCATCCTGCCGACGGCGGTGGCGTTGGCGCCCTCACGGCGGGGGTCGGCGAGCACCCGGGCGAGGGCGGCGGCGGTGCCCGGCAGCGGCGGCCGCCAGTCGACCTCACAGCGCGGCACGGCCTGCCGCTCCAGCGCCTCACCCAGCACCTGCGCCCCCACGGTGACCACCCGCGGCTCGCCGTACAGCATGGAGAGGGTCATCGGGCTCCGATCCTGGTCGGCGCGGCCACGCCCGTCACCCGCCCGCGAGGAGGCGGGCGTGCCGGGCGGCCGCGGCGTTGGAGGTGAAGACCGCCGCCCCGGCCTCGTTGAGCCGGGCGGCCTGGGCGCGCAGCCCCTGCGGGTCGCCGTCGGTGCCGACGAGGGCCACGACCACGTCCACGCCCCTGGCCACGGCCTCCCGCACGGCGGGCGCGAGCCAGGAGGAGGGGTCGGGATCGGCGCCGTGCCCGAGCACGACGTCCATCAGCACGACGCCGGAGGCGAGGCCGCGCAGCGCCTCCAGGCGCAACGCCGGGTCGATCATCGGATGGGCCCGGCCCCGGGTGTAGGAGTCGTCGCCGAAGTCGGTGAACTCGCCGTCGCCCGCGAGCAGGGCGGCCTCCGCACACAGCGTGCCGCCGGCGTAGAGCCCCCGCAGCGGCCCGCGCCGCGCCGCCACGCCGTCGCCCGCCGCTTCCGCGTCGCCGGCCGCTTCCGCGCCGTGCGGCGCGGAAGGGCGAGCCGTCCGGGTGACGGGGGCGGGCCAGGAGGGCCACTCGGGCACGTCGCGGCCGAGGGCGCGCAGCACCTTCTCCGCTGCGGTGGTCAGGTCGTCCTGCCCCGGCCCGAGCAGCGCGGCGACGACCGGCGTCGCCAGGTCGAGGTCCCGTACGGCGCGGGCCACCTCGGGGGCGGGAGGCTTGGAGACCAGCACGATCAGCTCGGTCGCCGGGTCCTCGTCGAGCGCGCGCAGCGCCTGTACGGCCGAGCGCCCGCCCACCTCGGCGGACAGGTCCCTGCCGCCCACGCCACACGGCGACCGGCCGGTGAGCACGGTGCGTGCTCGTCGTTTC
>NZ_JBFAOO010000352.1:0-3895 GCF_040675265.1 Microbispora sp. NPDC049633 | reverse complement strand
CGGGCGAGCACGGCCGCCTGCCCGACACCAGGATGCTCCAGCAACGCGGCCTCGACCTCACCCGGCTCGACCCGGAACCCCCGGATCTTCACCTGGTGATCGGCCCGCCCGACGTACTCGAGTTCGCCCTCGGAGTTCCAGCGGGCGAGGTCTCCGGTGCGGTACATGCGCGACCCCGGCGGACCGAACGGGTTGGCCACGAACCGCTCCGCCGTCAGTCCGGGCCGGCCGTGATACCCGGAGGCCACTCCCTCTCCGGCCACGTACAGCTCTCCCACCACGCCGGGCGGCACCGGTGCCAGACCAGGGCCCAGTACCCACATCCGCATGTTGCCGAGTGGCACTCCGATCGGGCTCGCTCCCGGCTCGTCGGGCTCGGCCGTCAGATGGAGGTACGTCACGTGCACGGTGGTCTCGGTGATGCCGTACATGTTCACCAGTGCGGGAGCGTTCGGCAGATCATCCGGATACCAGCCGCGGAGCCGGCCCGGGTCCAGCGCCTCACCCGCGAAGACGACCACGCGCAGTGCCGCGTCCGCGCGGGTCTCGGCCCGGTGCGCCGCGGACAGCTCGTAGAAGGCCGACGGCGTCTGGACCAGGGAGGTCACGCCCTCGGCGATCAGCAGTCGCCACAGGGCGGCCGGTGAACGCACCACGTCCCATGGCACCACCACCACGCGGCCGCCGTACATCAGCGCCCCGCAGAGCTCCCAGATGGACAGGTCGAAGGCCTGTGAATGACACCAGGCCCAGACGTCGCCGGGGCCGAAGCCGAACCAGTGGTCCGTGCCGCTGAACAGCGACACGACGTTGCGGTGAGTGACGGCGACGCCCTTCGGCGTCCCCGTCGAGCCGGAGGTGTACATCAGGTACGCCACGTGCTGCGGCAGCGACGGGCTCACGCGGTCCGCGTCGCACAGGTCGTGATCGGGCCCTCCGTCAAGCCCGTCACCGAGCAGGTCGCCGACGAGAAGCCGGGGGACGTCGGTATGCGGGAGGACCGCCGCGGTGGCCACGTCGGTGACGATCATTTGTGGCCGGGCGTCGGACAGCACGAACTCCACCCGCCGGCTGGAGTGCTCCGGATCGAGCGGCAGGTATACGGCCCCGGCCTTCCACACGCCCAGCATCGCCACCACCAGGTCGGCCGACCGGGGCAACGCCACCGCCACCGACGTCCAGGGGCCCACGCCGTGCGCGACAAGAGCCCGTGCGAGCCGGTTCGCCCGCGCGTTCACCTGCCGGTACGTCAGTGATTCGTCGCCGCACACGACGGCGACCGCGTCCGGAGTCGCCCTCGCGTGCCGCTCGAACGCCTCCGGTATCGTCACCGGCGGCACCGGCGCCGCCGTGTCGTTGAACTCACGCAGGAGCCGGTCGCGCTCCGCGCTCGTCAGCACCTCCGCCGCGCCCACCGGCTCCTGCGGACGGGCCGTCAACGCGCGGACGTAGGCGACCAGTTGCTCGGCGAAGCGCGCGGCGTCGGCGCTGCCGTACTGCGCGCCGGGAGCGTCGACGCGGACGTACAGGTCGCTGTCGTCGCGGCCGTCGTAGTACGTCGAGATCGTCAGCTCGGTCACCGCTCCGAACGATCCGCCGACGAAGCAGGCGGGGCTGCCCGCGAAGTCCAGCCCTTCGATGAAGGGGACGACGGTGAGGATGACCCCGAACGGGCTGCGTACGGAGCCTGCCAGCCCCACGGCCCGCTGGATCTGCGAGACCTGGAGCGTGGCGTGCCGGAAGACGGCGTGCCTGGCGTCGGTCGCCGCCTCGGCGACCTGGGCGAAGCTCGACGCGACCGGGACCTTCACCCGGATGGGCACGATGTTCGACATCAGCCCGGGGCTGTTCCTCTCGCCGCCGAGACGGGAGTTGACGGTCACGGAGAACAGCGGCTCCGGCAGATCGCACACGTGGCGGAGGAACACCGCCGTCGCGGCGGTCAGCAGGGCCGGCATCGTCACGCCGATCGACTCCGCCGCCCGCGTCCACTCGTCGGCCTCGGCCCTCGGCACGGTGACGGTGCGGCTCACCACGCCGATCGACTCCGCGACGTCGTCCCACACCGCCGTAGGCTCGCACGCGCCGCGCCCCGTCCCGGCGACGTCCGTCCGAGCGGTGGGCAACCGCGCCGGCTGGGGTTCGCCGGCCAGATAGTCCCGCCAGAACCGCAGGTCCCTGGCGAATCGAGGGGACTCCTGGTAGCGGACGTCCTTGTCGAGGGCGTGCGCCGGATCGGCGTACGAGCACGGTGGCACGGGATCGGCGTTCTTCAGGGCCGTGTAGACCTCGGCGACCCGCTGCGAAGTGATCGCCATGAGGCCGAACGCGTCGGTCAGGATGTGATGGAAGATCACCGCCACGATGGACCGGGACTCGCCCAGACGGACGAGTCCCGCCCGGAACAGGGCGTCGTGGGCCAGGTCGAAGGGACGTCCCACCAGCTCTTTCACCAGGGCGCGCCCGGCGGTCTCCGGGTCGGCCTCGCCGCTGACGTCGGCGTGGAACGGCTCCCATCCATCGAGGTCACGCGTGACCTGCCGCACCGCTCCGTCCTCGTCCTGCCGGAAGTTGACCAGAACGGTGCCGGTCTCGCCGAACACCGTCCTTAGTGCCGCGGCGAGGACGTCGGCGTCGACCTCGCCCCGGACCTCCCACAGAACGGCGACGTTGTTGGAAACCTCGGGCGAAAGCGTCTGCGCGAGCCACATGGCCTGCTGTGCCGACGACAGACCGGAAGAAGGCACCTCGATCATCCTTTGCGTCTCAGTCACTACTCGTGGATCGCGTGGCGGTCGCGCGGGTCAGGCTTCGCGGGCCGGGGCGAGATCGTCGTGGACCTCTCCTCGGAGCCGTCGCAGTTCGGGGAAGGGCATGGAGGTCCGCCGCACGAGGTGGGCCACCCCGCTCGTCCCGCCCGTTCCCGGCAGGTCGCCCAACATCCTGGACAGCAGGCTCAGGTGCGCGATCTTCCACCGCCAGTAGCCGTTGCCGACGTCCAGCAGCGACTCGGCGATGCGGTGGTAGACCCCGGCGCGGGTGCCGGAGCGACAGACCTCGGTGACGGACAGGCCGTTGTGCGCGATCGCGGCGCGGAACGCCTCGTACAGCCGGCCGGGCCGCCGGTCGTCGCCCAGCAGATCCGTGACCGTCCGGAACTGCGACGACTGCGCTCCGCTCGCGGTCTCCAGGTACGGCCGGAACTCGGCGAAGTGCCGCAGCGGCAGCCTCTCCAGCGCGACGAGCTGGTCGTGGAGGACCCGGAGCAGTTCGCTCACCCGCTGCAGGATCTCGGCGCTCAACTCGCCGTCGATCGCGCCCGTCACCGGTGAGAGGGCGTCGGCCGCGGCGGCGAGGTCCACGACGACCTGCTTGAACCAGAGCTCACACGACTGGTGCGCGACGATGAAGAGGTGCTCGGCCAGCACGAGAGCGGGATCCGCCGTGTCGGGTGCGTGCGGCACCTGGAGGGAGAGGAGGGTGTCCAGGTGCAGATAATCCGAATAGGTCAAGGCGGCCATACGTCACTCCGCAGTGCAGTCGTGGACGAAATCGATCAGCTTCCGCACGCCGGCGTCGAGTGAGACAGGGTCGACGCACAACGCGATTCGGACCAGGCGCCGGGACCACGGTGCGAACTCGGCCGACCGGATACTCCCGGCCTCGTCGACTTCGGGATGCCAGGCGAACGCGGTTCCCGGCACGACGGCGACACCCGCGGTGTCCAGCAACCGGGCGGTGAACGTCTCGGCGTCCATTCCGGTGCGTCCGATGTCCAGGAGTGCGTACCATCCGCCGGCCGGCGGCCCGTGCAGCAGTTCGGCCTCGGCGAGCGGCGGCAGCGCGATGTTCCGGTTGTGCGCCACCAGCTCGTGGTTCCTCCCGGCGATGGCGG
>NZ_JBFAOO010000351.1:0-3917 GCF_040675265.1 Microbispora sp. NPDC049633 | reverse complement strand
CCGGGTCCGCCGAGCTGGAACAGCCCGGCCCCCGGGCGGCCGAGCATGCCGCGCAGCAGGTGGACGTTGTTGACCTGGCAGGCCGCGGCGGTCGCCTGGTTGGAGCCCAGGAAGTCCTGGCCCACCGTCGACACCAGCCGCTCGGCCGCGCCCAGGATCTCGGCGGCCTGCTCGATGAGCGCGACCGGCACCCCGCAGATCTCCGCCGCCCGTTTCGCGGGGTAGGCCTCGACGGTTCGCCACAGGTGCTCGAAGCCGACGGTGTGCGCGGCGACGTACGCCGCGTCGTGCCAGCCGCCCGCGATCAGTTCGTGCAGCAGTCCGTTGAGCAGCGCCACGTTGGTGCCGGGACGTACGGCGAGGTGGACGTCGGCCTCCGCGGCGGCCGCCGTTCCCTCGGGCCCGACCACGATCATGGCGGGCGGCCCGGACCCGAGCCGCCGGTCGAGCATCCGCTCCCACAGCACGGGATGGGAGGCGGCGCAGTCGTGTCCCCACAGCGCGAGCGCGTCGCAGTGGTCCACGTCGGTGTAGGAGCCGGGCTGTCCGTCGGCGCCGAAGCTCGCCGCGAGCGCGGCCGCGGCGGCCGCCGCGCCCCAGCGGGTGTCGCCGTCCATGTGCGGGGTGCCGATCCCGGCCTTGCCGATGACGGCGAGGGTGTAGTGCTCCTCCAGGAACAGCCGGGTGCCCGTGTGGAAGGCGAGACGGCCCCAGCCGCCGGGGCGGGCGAGCAGTTCCCTCGACCTCGCGACCACGCGGTCCATCGCGGTCTCCCACGTGGCCTCGACCAGCCGCCCGCCCTCGCGTACCCCGCCCTCACGAACCAGCGGGCGGGTCAGGCGTTCCGCGCGCGGCTGCCAGGCGTGCCACTCCCGGGGGTCGAGCCTGCCGTGGTTGACGCGGTCGCCGGCCCGGCCGCGTACGCCGGCCACCCGGCCGCCGCGCACCGCCAGGTCGACGGCGTTGTCGCCCCAGTCCGCCGCCGACACGGCGCGGGCCCAGCGCTCGACCTGCTGCTCGGTGAGGCCGTCCTCCAGGAACACGTCCACGCGCACCGGCCAGGGGCTGCCGAGACGGATGACCGAAGGGAGCGCGTCGCGCATGTGGCTCGGCAGGGCCGCCGCCAGCCGCTCCACCGCGTCGGGAGGTCCGTACGGCGTGCGCCGCCCCCTGGGATCGGCGATCCGGTCCAGCACCTGGCACCTCCGCGGTGGCGATGTGTGAACGAGGCGTCCCGTACCCGGTGCCATGCTCCCCTGATCCCGGAATCGCCCGAACTGACCGGTTCCTTTTCGAATACTTTCCAGAAGGGGTTAATGCCGAGCTGCCACCCCTGTACGCTCTGTTGATCTGTAAAGTGCATTTACTGGGAGTTGTGTGCGCGGCTGGTGAGGGGCGGCCCGCGTATTCGCGTGTGGGGTGCGGATGGATGGACGCGCGGCCGGGCCGGTCGTCTCGGGCACTGCCGCGCCGCTCGTCGGACGACGGGACGCGCTGGCCGCGCTGAGAGACGCGATGGCCGCGAGCCGGCGGGACGGGTTCCAGTTCCTCGCGCTGGTCGGCGAGCCGGGCGCGGGCAAGACGCGGCTGCTCGGCGAGCTGATGGCGATGGCGGGCCGGGACGGCTTCACCCCGTTGTGGGGACGCGCCGCGGAATACGAGCAGATGCTGCCCTACAGCGCCCTGGTGGACGCGCTCGACGACCACCTCGACGCCCGCCGCGACGAGGTCACCCGGGCCGTGGGGACCGGGCAGGCCGCCCTGCTGTCCGGTGTCTTCCCCGGGCTGGCCTCCGGCGGCGGCCCGGCGGGGGACGAACCGGCCCTGTCCGACGACCGCAGCGGCCTGGCCCGCTACCGGCTCTACCGGGCCGTACGCCACCTCGTGGGCGCGCTGGCCGGACCCTCCGGCCTGCTGCTGGTCCTCGACGACGTCCACTGGGCCGACGACGGCACGATGGAGTTCCTCGACCACGTCGTGCGCCATCCGCCCGCCGGGCCGGTGCTGATGGCCGTGGCCTACCGTCCGGCCCAGGCCGCCCCGCGCGTCGCCAGACTCGCCGCGGCGGCGGGGCCGCGCGGGCACGAGGTCGCGGTCGGCCCGCTCAGCGCGGCGGAGGTCCGGCAGTTCCTCGGTCCCGGCGTCAGCCGGGGACGGGGCACGGCGCTGTACGAGGCCAGCGGCGGCAACCCGTTCTACCTCGAGGCCCTGGCCCGGATGGGCGGCACCGACGTCACAGAGCTGCCGCCGACCATGCTCGCGGCGCTCCAGGTCGAGCTGGGCGACCTGTCCCCCGGGGCGCTGCTGGTGGCCCAGGCGGCCGCCGTGGCCGCCGACGAGTTCGAGCCCGACATCGCCGCCGTGGCCGCAGAGGTGCCGCCGGAGGGCATGCTCGCCGCGCTCGACGAGCTGGTCGAGCGTGACATCGTCCGCAGCGCGGGCGGGCGGTTCCGCTTCCGCCACCCCCTCGTGCGCCGCGCGGTCTACGAGTCCGCCGCGGCGGGCTGGCGCCTGGGCGCGCACGCGCGGATCGCGGCCCACCTGGCGGGGCTGGGGGCGCCCGCGACCGTGCAGGCCCATCACGTCGAGCACTCCGGGTCGTTCGGCGACCAGCGAGCCGTGGAGGTGCTGGTGGCGGCGGCCCGCGCGGTCACCGCGCACGCGCCGGCCGCCTCGGCGCACTGGCTGCAGGCGGCGCTGCGGCTCATGCCGGACGACGCCGCCGCCCGGGAGGGCCGGCTCGCCCTGATGATGGAGCTGAGCTGGGCGCAGGGCATCAGCGGCAGGCTGGCCGAGGGCCGCGACACCGCCCGCGAGCTGCTGCGCATGCTGCCCGAGGACGACTATCCCCGCCGGGGCCGGGCGGCCCGCGTGTGCGCGCTGATGGAGCGCCAGCTCGACCGCCCGCACGAGGCGCGGGCGCTGCTGCTCGACGAGCTGAGCCGCATGCCCAACCCGCGGGCGGCCGCCGCCGTGCCGATGCGGATGCGCCTGGTCGCCGAGAGCATGATGCGGGTGGACTTCCGGGCCGCGCAGGCCGTGCTCGACCTGATGCCCGACAACGCAGACGACTGGGAGCCCGGTCTCGCGGTCGCGGTCGCGGCGCTGCGCCCGATGCCCGCCCTGGCCGCCGGCCGTACGGACGACGCGCTGCGCTACGCCGAGATCGCCGGCAAGCTGCTCGCGGACGCGCCGGACGAGCACCTGTCCGAATGGCTGGACGCCATCGCCTGGCTGTGCTGGGCCGAGTCCCACCTCGGCCGGTACGGCGAGGCGCTGCGGCACTTCGACCGGGCGGCCGCCGTGGCCCGGTCGACCGGCCAGAGCTACATCCTGACCAACCTCCTGGCGGGCCGGGCCAAGACGCTGGTGGCGATGGGCCGTCTGGCGGAGGCCGCGGCCACCGCCGAGGAGTCCGTCGAGGGCGCGCGGCTGCTCGACTCCGGCCAGCAGCTCGTCTTCGCGCTCACCCAGGTCTGCCTGGTCGAGTCGTGGAGCGGCGACGACGACGCGGCGCTGCGGGCCGGCGAGGAGGCCGTGCACCGCGGTGTCGGGGCGGGCGAGACCTGGGAGGCCACGGCGCGCTACGCGCGCGGGCAGGCCCTGGTCAACGCGGGCAGGTACGCCGAGGGCGTCGAGGCGGTGCTGGACGCGTGCAACCGGTTCGAGTCGCCGCGCCTGGACCCGGGGACACTGCTCCAGGCGTGCGAGACGCTCGCCTACGCGGACGCCTCCCTGAGCACAGCAACGAGCACAGGAACGAGCGCAGGGACGAGCGCAGGAACGAGCGCGGAGACGCCCGAGGACGCGTCCGCCGGCGCGGCGCGCTGGGCGGCGCTCGCCGCGCGGCTGGAGGACCCGCGTCTGCCGGCGTACTCCGGTTTCGCCGCGCTCGCCCGCGCGCACGCGCTGTCGCG
>NZ_JBFAOO010000350.1:0-3957 GCF_040675265.1 Microbispora sp. NPDC049633 | reverse complement strand
CGCCGCCCCCCGCCCGCGAGGTGGGGAGCGGCGCCGCGTCGCGTTCGCCGGCCATCACGGGGCCGGACGCTTCAGCACCGCGCGGGCTTGAGCCAGGAGCATTCGAGGTCACCTGGCGCACGTGGGGCCGGCGGAGCGGCCTCCCGCGGCGAGGACCCTGAGGTCGTGTCGCGCGCGGCCGCCGTCTCGTCCACCGTCTCGTTCACCGTTTCGTTCGCCGTTTCGTTCACAGGGGCCTTCCTGCTGAACTGGGCCAGCCTCACGGCGATCCGGTCCTCCAGGTCCCTCGGCGGGCCGGACAGGTAGCCGTTGCTTATGACCGAGAAGACCAGCTGCTCCCCGTCCGCGCTGGTCACGTAGCCCGACAGCGCGGTCACACCGGTCAGCGAGCCGGTCTTGGCGTGGACGTTCCCGGCCGCCGCCGTGCCGCGCATCCTGCTGCGCAGCGTCCCGCCGACCATGCGGTCGGCCTCTCCCGCGATCGGCAGGGCGGCGTACCACGTCGGGAACCAGGGCTTGCCGCGCACCGCCGCCAGCAGGGCCGTGATTCCGGCGGGTGTCAGGGCGTCGACCCGGGACAGGCCGGAGCCGTCCCGCAGCCGCAGCGTCCGCACGCCGTTCGCCTGCGCGAACGCGGTCGTCACGGCGAGGCCCGCCGCCCACGTCCCGGCGCCGGACACCTTGCGTCCCATCGCCTTGGTGAGGATCTCCGCGTGCATGTTGTTGCTCAGCTTCATGAACGGCACGGACAGCTCGCCGAGGGTCATCGACCGGCGTGAGGCGATCGTGGCCGCCTTCGCCGGGGCCGTCCCGCGCACGGTCGGCCCGAGCACCTTCACGCCGTGCCGGGCCAGCGCCTCCCGGAACAGCGTCGCCGCGTAGAGCGTGGGATCCCACACCGCGACCCACTCGTCGTACGGCTCGGAGACCGTGCCGCTGACCACGACGGTGTTGGTGCCGTGCTGCCGCTCGACGAGCACGTCCGTCTCGTCGCCGGTGACGGCCCTGTTCACGATCTTCACGTAGCCGGTCGCCGGCGTGGTCGACACCTTGGCGGCCTTGCCGGGGCCGTCCCCGGGCGCGACCGAGACGATCACCGAGCCCGCGTCGTAGTCGGTGTCGGGCGCCGCGGTCAGCGCGGAGATCTGCCCCGCGTAGTAGTACGGCTCGTCGTCCCACGCCCAGTCGGTGCCGAGCCGCACGTCGTCGAACCAGGTGTCGTCGGCGACCAGCCGGCCCGTGACGAGCTTCACGCTCGCCGCCGCGACCTCGGCGGCGAGGGCGTCGTAGTCGGCGGCGAGCAGGGTGGGGTCGCCCGTGCCCCGCAGCGTGAGATCCCCGGCGACCGTACGGCCCACGCGAGACGCGGCGAGCACGTCGGTCGTGAAGCGGAAGTCCGTGCCGAGCGTGTCGAGGGCGGCGGCCGAGGTGAGCAGCTTGGTGTTGGAGGCGGGGGCGAACAGCTTGTCCGCGTCGAGCGAGTAGAGGTCCTCGCCGGTGGCGGCCGCGCGTACGGCGACGCCCGCCCGCGCGGGGGCCAGCCGGGAGTCGGCGAGGATCTGGTCGAGATCGCGGGTCAGGTCCGCGACGCCGGGGGCCGGGTCCCGGGCGCCGGCGGAGGCGCCGGAGCCGGCGATCCCGATGGCCAGGACCGCTCCGGCCAGCATGGTCGTGATTCGTCGTGACAACCGCACAGTCCGCTCCCGGGTGAGTGGCTTTCCGCGATCGTCGATGAGCCACGCCAGGGCATCAATACGGAAATGTACGTATTAGGTCGTGTCCCGGGTCGCGTGGTCAGGCCGGGAGCGAGACCAGGAACACGCAGTCGCCGAAGGCCACCTCGTCACCGGCCCGTACGTGTGCGGGGCCGACCAGGCGCCAGCCGTTCAGCCGGGTGCCGTTCATCGAGCCGAGATCGACCAGCAGCCACGAGTCGTCGTGCTCGCGCCGCAGCTCGGCGTGGACCCGCGAGACGGTCAGGTCGGCGAGGACGAGGTCGCAGGAGGAGCCGCGGCCGACCAGGTAGCGGGCCCGGCCGTCGGCGGGCAGGGCGAGCCGGGGCATCCGGGGACGCCGCCAGGCGGACTCGATCCGGTTGCTCAGCTCCGACACGGAGGCGACGGCGTCGGTGATCCTTCTACGCCAGCGCCGGCGGTGCGGGAGGTCGGCGACCAGCTCGTCCAGCTCGTTGCGGTTGCGGGCACGAAGCGCCAGGTCCACCCGGCCGACGAAGGTCTCCATGGACAGGCGTCCTTCGGCGGCCCGGTCGCGGAGCTCGCTGAGCGCACGCTCGCGGTCCCCGTCCGAGGCGCGAACCGGGGGAGAGCTCATGATTGGAAGTATCCGCCGCAGTGGTCCGAGGTGTCCAGAAGACCGCCGTAATCGCCTTCGATCCCGGCCCGGGAGCGGGGCCGCCGGGCGTGGCGTCCCCGCTCCCGGTCGAGAGACCGATGGCGTCTCTACTGCCGGCCGAAGTCCTGGGTCCAGTACGCGCCGGAGGCCACGTACCCGACCCCGATGTCGGTGTAGGTGCAGTTGAGGATGTTCTGCCGGTGCCCGGGGCTGTTCATCCAGCCCTGCACCACCGCCTGGGCCGTGCCGTAGCCCTTGGCGATGTTCTCCGCCGCGGCCCGCCAGGTGTAACCGGCGGCCGTGATGCGGTCGGCGAAGGAGCGGCCGTCCTTCGAGGTGTGGTCGAAGTAGTTCTTCGCGGACATGTCAGCCGAGTGGGCGTACGCGGCGGCGCGCAGCCGCGCGTCGTGCTTCAGCGGGCCGCAGCCCGCCTTGGCCCGCTCGACGTTGGTGAGGCGCACGACCTCGTTCTCGACGGCGGTGCCCACGCCCGAGCCGCTCGTGGGAGAGGCGCTGGGAGTGGCGGTGGCGGGGGCGCTCGCGGTGGGGACTGTGGAGGGACTCGCGGTGGGGACCGCGGAAGGGCTCGCCGTGGGGACGGTGGTGGGTGCCGGGGAGGCGGTGGCCGAGGGAACGGGGGCGGGGACGTCACAGTCGAGGCGCACCGGCCTCGACCGCGACACGTGGCCGCGGTAGTCCGTGACCACGCTGTAGTACGCACCGTCCACGCAGGTCAGGGCGACGATGACACGCGCGTTCCTGACCACCTTGGAGCCGCTCTTGACGACGCGGTCGGGGCCGGGCCTGCTGCTCACGATCCGGACCCGGAAACGGGCGTCGTCGAAGCAACCGGCCCGCGAGCCGGCCGCGCGAATCTTGCCGTCCAGGGCGACGTAGGGCTTCGCGGCGGCGACCCGGCAGCCCCTGTGCTGGGCCTCGGCCTGAGCGGGCGCGGCCGCCATGCCGACGGCCGCGACGCTTCCGAGGCACAGGACCGCTCCGAGCGCTCTATTCACGATCATTCTCCAGTGGGGGTTAGACGCTGGGGAAGTCGTCATTATGGTGCGATACAGACCGACATGTGGGGATAAATCGGTCCAATCCCGAAAGAATCTACCTTTTCTTAAACATGGCTTATCCTCCGTACGGCACTGGATGTCCCATACTCCGCAGGTCAGCACCGTGATCAGCGAGGGGAACGCCTTGAGGCGCGCTTAAGGTCGTGGCCGGCCTTCCGCGCCACGCGTTCCAGCTCCTCGCGGTAGCTCTCCCACCAGGACAGGTCGTCGGCCGTCACGACGCCGCCGCTGCCGCACTGGTATCGCGGCATCGCGGCGGTGGCCGGCTTCGCCGTGCAGGTGCCGCTCACCCGCTGCCCGAGCCGGCGGTATGCCCTGACCGGTGCCAACGGCCGGCCGGCCGTGGCCTTCTACGTCGGCGAGGGCGCCGCCCGCCCGCACACCGCCTGGTCGATCGCCGTGCTGACCCTGCGGGACGAGCGGATCTGCGAGATCACCTCATTCCTCGGCGCGGAGCACTTCGCCGGGTTCGCGCTGCCCGCCGTGTTGCCCGCCGTGTTGCCCGCCGCCATGCCGAGGTTCGCGG
>NZ_JBFAOO010000349.1:0-4088 GCF_040675265.1 Microbispora sp. NPDC049633 | reverse complement strand
CCGGCGGCTCCGGTCCCCTTGCCCGCGCTGTCGCGGTCGCCCATGCCGAACCCCAGGCGCGGATCGGCGGCGGCGAACGGCCCCTTCAACGGGCGTAGCCACTTCGGGTCCTTGTGGAAGTAGGGGTCCTCGCCCCGCTCGGCGTGCCGGTTGTACACCGCGACGGTGTCCTCCAGCGCGCCGGGCGGCATGCCGAGCGACTCCTCCAGCTCGGCGAGGGTCTCGGCGACGAAGACCGGGCGCACGCCCCACAGGTCCCGCGCCGGGATGTCCTCGTAGCCCTCCTCGTCGATGATCGCCCAGTACGGCCCCGGCTGGTGCCGGACGGCGGCGACGCTGAACAGGCCGGGGTAGACGTCCTCGTTGATGAAGCGGCGGCCCAGCCCGTTGACGAGCATGCCGCGCACCAGCATCGCGGGCAGCGCCGTCATCGCGATCTCGACCTCGCCCATGCGGCGGGTGGCCGCGCCGACGGCGGTGGCCATCCGGATGCCGCCGCCGTCGTCCAGTCCGGCGCTGACCTTGCCGTGCCCGATCAGCACCGGGGCGTGGTCGGCCAGCATCTCCTCGTTGTCGACGAACCCGCCGGTGGTCAGCACCACTCCCCTACGGGCGCGGTAGGTCACCCGCTCGCCGTACCGGCGGGCCACCACCCCGGCGACCCGGCCGTCGGCGCCGAGGACGAGATTGCCGGCGCGGGTGTCGGCGTGACACGCGGCTCCGGCCGCCCGCGCCGCCTCGACGAGCGTGTCCATGAGCAGCCGCCCGCCCCAGCTCTCGACGGCCGGCCGGTGCCCGCGCGGCACCGGCCGCGCGAGGGTGGTGTACGGCCAGGCGTTCTCCCCCAGCCACATGAGACCGTCGGTCGTCGGCGGCATCCAGCTCGGCGCGTCGTAGAACGACGCGTTGAACGGCACGCCCCTGGCCCGGAACCACTCGAAGTGCTCGACGCTGCCGTCGCAGTAGAGCCGCAGTTTCTCCGCGTCGGCGTGCGGGCCGAGCGCCGCCGCGAGGTAGGCGACCATGTTGTCCGGGTCGTCCTCGAACCCGCAGGCCCGCTGGACGGCCGTGCCGCCGCCGAGGTACAGCTCGCCGCCCGACATGGCGGACGAGCCGCCGGAGCCGCCCGCCCGCTCCAGCACGAGCACGTCCGCGCCCGCCGTCGCGGCCTCGTACGCGGCGGCCGCCCCGGCGCAGCCGAAGCCGACGACGAGCACGTCGCACTCGTGGTCGAACGCCGCGACGGACCCGGCCGCCACCGGTTCCACCGATCGCATCGGCCGGCTCACTTCCTGGGAACGAAGGTGGCCAGCGGCTCGGACCCGGACCAGTCGTGGCCCCAGTAGCTGTCGGCCGTGATCTCCTCGGCCGTGTAGTACGTCTCGTCGACGCGCATGCCCTCGGTGCCGTACTCGATGTCCCAGCCTCCGGGGGCGCGGACGTAGAAGGACACCATCTTGTCGTTGGTGTGCCGGCCGAGGGTGGAGGAGATCGAGAAGCCCGCCTTGCGCACCCGGTCGAGCGCCATGCCCACCGCGTCGAGGCTGTCCACCTCGACCATCAGGTGCACCAGCCCGGGGTCGCCGGCGTACCCGGCGGGGCAGATCGCGAGGCTGTGGTGGCGCTGGTTGACGCCCATGAAGCGCACCCGGCGGTACGGCGGCTTCCCGCCGCCCATCTTGATGGCGCCCCGGGGCAGGAAACCGAGCACCTCGGTGTAGAAGGAGACCGTCTCGTCCATCGCGGTGGTGGGCACCACGACGTGGCCCATCCCCTGCGCGCCGGTCACGAACTTCTGGCCCAGGCCGGTGACGACCGGGCTGTGGTCGAGCACGGGCCCGAAGAAGACCTCGACGGGCACGCCCGCGGGGTCGGTGAAGGCGATGGCAGCCTCGGCGTCGCGCTCGGCGGACTCCTCGTCCGACAGCACCTTGACCGGTGTGCCGGACGCCTCGACGGCGCGGCCGACGGCGGCGAGCGCGAACTGGTCGCGCACCTCCCAGCCGACCGCGAGCACCCGGTCGATGTCGCCGGGCAGCACGGCGAGCCGCGCGCGGCGCTCGTCCATGCGCAGGTACAGCCCGTCCGGGTCCGGCCCGGACCCCTCGGCGAAGCCGAGGCCGTCGATGAGGAGGCCGCGCCAGCGCCCGATGTCACGCGTCTGGACCTTGAGGTAGCCGAGTCCTCGGATCTGCGTCACTTGTGCTCAATCCAATCTGCCGGTCGGGGGGAGCCGATCGCCGATCCCCACCGTGGCAGACCCCGCGCCCGGCCGCCCCGGCCCTCCCGCTCAGTGAGAGCGGCCCGGGCCGCTCCGCCCCCGGCGTGCGGGGGCGGAGCGGGCGCGCCGGCGTCAGCGGGCCTCGTGGCGCCGCTGGCAGGTGATGCAGTAGCGGGCCATGGGCCGGATCTTCAACCGGCCGAACGGGATGGCCGCCGCGCAGTCGGCGCACTGGCCGTAGCTGCCCTCCTCGATCCGCTCCAGCGCCTTGCGCAGCTCGGCGACCGCCCGCTCGGTGGCGGCGACGTCGGCGAGCAGGGCGAGCCTGGCCGCGCCGTCGTTGCCGCCGTCCACGGCGGCCCGCAGATCGCGCAGCTGCACCTCACGCCACTGGAGCTGCTCCTCCAGGTCCGCGCGCATGGCCTGCATCTGCGGCCTGCTGATGGCGGTGAACTCGTCACTGGTGGTCATCGTCGACGTCCTCTCGTCCGATGGCAGACATGCCGGGAGTGCGGTGCTCGACCGTGGACAGCAGGCAGGCCAGCCCTCTGACGGTCGCGTTGGCGGGATCGGCCGCGGGGCTGACGGTGATCCGCAGCTCCGCGCAGAGCTTGCGGGCCAGCTCCGGGTCGAGGGCGCCGCCACCCGTGATCAGCAGGCCCTGCTGCCTGACGATGGCCCGCAGGGCGGCGGGAACGCGCGCGATCAGGTCGGCGACCATCGCCACGACGCGTTCCCGCGCGTACGGCGGGCAGCCGGCGCCCTCCGCCGGACCGCCCGCGGCGACCTGTACGGCACCCGCGTCGGCGATCTCGCCGGCCCGGATGACGACGGCCTCGGCGATCCCCGCCCCGGCGTCGAGCAGGAGCCGGGGCCTGGGATCGGCGATGTCCACGCCGCAGCCGACCGCCGCGGCCAGCGGCTCCTCGACGATGGTCACCCGGCAGCCGGCGGCGCTGCTGACCGCCGCGAACGCGGCGCGCCGGTCCAGCCGCGAGGCCGCGACGGGCACGCCGAGCAGGACGCGTTCGAGGGGCGGGTGCCGCTCGGTGACGGCGTCCCGCAGCGCCGTGCGGACCAGCCGCGCGCATCCGGGCATGTCGGCGACCATGCCGTGCCGCACCGGCCACCTGCGCGTCCCCGGATCGCCGCACGCCGAGGGCCGCTCCTTGATCGCCGTGCTGCCGGACAGCAGCAGCCGGGTCCGCGCGGTGCCGAGGTCGAGGGCGAGGGCCGCTCCCCCGCCTCTCCTCCCGTTGACACCGGTCATGCCGGTCATGACCGTCATGCCGACATCCGGGCCTCGCCGGCGCAGGCCGCGCACTGCTGCACGTGCGGCGCGAGCCTGAGCCGGTCGAGCGGCAGGAACGCCTCGCATCGGGTGCAGGTGCCGTAGAGGCCCCGATCCATTCGCTCCAGCGCCGCCTCGACCGCGGCGACGTCGCGCCGCGCCTGCCGTACGCGCGTGTCGTACGGGTCACGCACCCGGGCCAGCTCGGCCCGGGCCGCGTCGAGCCGCTCCTCGAGCAGCATGCGCAGTTCGGACAGCTGCGCGGTGTACCGCCGGCATTCCTCGAAGAGGAGGCGCGGCGACCTGATCTCTGCCATAAGCGGCATCACTCCAGGTGAAGGGGATGTCGGCGCGCGAGCGCGCGCCTTCGGCGCACCGGTCGCCGGTGCGCGAGACGAGTACGCGGGGCGGACCCGCGGGACGGCGGTCGGGAGGCTCCGCTCGGAAGGGCACGCCGCGGCGGCGCGACGGGGGTGCGGATGCGCGAAAGCCGGCACGCGTCACCGGTCGCGTCGCCGGTCGCCTGTCCCGCGGGGCCCCTGCGGGCGGGTAAGGGTGAGGAGCGAGAAGAACAGG
>NZ_JBFAOO010000348.1:0-4104 GCF_040675265.1 Microbispora sp. NPDC049633 | reverse complement strand
GCCGGCGCCTCGACGGGCCGGGTGGCGAGGACGGCGACGGCGCCGGCGTCGTGGGCCTGCCGGGCGAAGTCGTGCCCGTCGGCCCGCTCGCCCTTGATCGCCACGAACAGCGAGCCCGGTCCGGCCGCCCGCGAGTCGATCACGACGGGTCCCCGGACGACGGCCGAGGGGTCGGCCGCCGCGTTCAGCGTTCCGGACGTGATCTCGGCGACCCGGGCCAGCGGCAACGGGATCATGGTGTCTTTCCTGCTCTCTTTCGCGTCGCTAACTCGGCCGCCAGGGCACTGCCCGGCATCGGCTCACGCATCGGCGGCCTCCTGCGCCGCCCGCCGTGCCAGGCTCCGTTCCGCGATGGCCGCGGCGGCCACCTCGCGGTCGTCGAAGGGGACGACCCGGCCCCCGGCATACTGCCCCTGCTCGTGTCCCTTGCCGGCCACAACTACCACATCTCCGGGCGCGGCACCGCGGATCGCCAGATGGATGGCGGCCGCCCGGTCCGGCTCCACGATTACGTGGCCCCGCTCCTCGATGGGTACCCGCAGCGCGCCCTCCAGCATCGCGGCGAGGATCGCGAGCGGGTCCTCCGTACGAGGGTTGTCGCTGGTGAACACGGCCAGGTCGGCGAGGCGGACGGCGGCTTCGCCCATCATCGGGCGCTTGCCGCGGTCGCGGTCGCCGCCGCAGCCGAGCACGATCACCAGGCGGCCGCCGGGCCCGTCGCCGAGCACCGCGCGCAGCGAGCGCAGGACCGACTCCACCGCGCCCGGCTTGTGCGCGTAGTCGACGATCACCTGCACGTCGTCCGTGCCCGGCACCCGCTCCATCCGGCCCGGCACGCCGGAGAAGTCGCGGACGCCGGTCACCGCGGCCTGCAGCGGGACCCCCGCCTCGACCAGGGCCACCAGCGCGCCGAGGGTGTTGGCCACGTTGAACGGGCCGGGCAGGGCCACCGACACCTCGGCCTCGACCCCTCCGGGACCGACCAGGCGGAACCGGCTGCCCGCGGGGCCGAGGCGCACGTCCTCGGCGCGCCAGTCGGCCTCCGGCGCCCCGGTGGCGGAGAACGTGGTGATCGGGATCTTGGCCGTGGCGGCCAGCTCGCGTCCGTGGGCGTCGTCGATGTTCACCACGCCCGCCCGGCTGAACTCCGGAGTGAACAGGCGGGCCTTGGCCGCGAAGTAGTCGTCCAGGTCCCGGTGGAAGTCCAGGTGGTCCTGCGACAGGTTGGTGAAGATCGACACGTCGTAGAAGAGGCCGTCGACCCGGCCGAGGGCCAGGGCGTGACTGGAGACCTCCATGGCCGCGGCGCTCACGCCCCGCTCGCGCATCAGCGCGAACAGCCCCTGCAGGTCGGTCGCCTCGGGGGTGGTGAGCTCGGGGGTGAAACGCACGTCGCCGGCGCGGATCTCCACACCGCCGACCAGGCCGGTGCGGTGGCCCGCCGCCCGCAGTCCCGCCTCCAGCAGGAACGTCGTGGTGGACTTGCCGCTGGTGCCCGTGACGCCGATGAGCGTGACGCCGGCCGCCGGTTTCCCGTACACCCAGGCGGCGACCTGCCCCAGCACCGCCCTCGGGTCGGGCACGACGAGCACCGGCAGCCCGGTGGCGGCGGCACGGTCGCGTCCGTCGGGGTCGGTCAGGATCGCCGTCGCGCCCGCCGCCAGCGCGTCCGCGGCGAACTCCGCGCCGTGCCGGGCGCTGCCCGGCGCGGCCACGTAGAGGTCGCCGCGCCGCACCCGGCGCGAGTCGAGGGTGATACCGGTGACCGTGCCGCGGACCGCACGCGCGCCGGGCGACGGGACGGCCGACGACGTGCCGAGCAGGGACGCCAGCGCGGACAGCGGGCGGGCCTGGACGGCCTCGGGACGCATGGACGACGGGGAACGCACGGCGAGAGCGTACCCCCCTCCGCCGCTCGTCCCGGCCACTCCGACTCTCACCACTCCGCGGTCACTCCGCCGGGCGAAGGAGCATCTCGGGCGCCTTCGTGCCGGTCGGGGGGATCTTCCTGCTCTTCAACGCGAAAGTCATGACGTCCTTGAACACCGGGGCGGCGATGGCGCCGCCGTAGTGGCCTTTCTTCGGATCCTGGATGACCGCCAGGGCCATCAGCCGGGGCTGGTCCGCAGGGGTGAAGCCGACGAACGTGGCGGTGTACCCGCAGTATCCCGCGCACTTCTCGTCGTACCGCATGGCGGTGCCGGTCTTGCCCGCGACACGGTAGCCCTCGATCGAGGCCTCCTCCCCCGTGCCCTCGTGGCCCACCGCGGCCTCCAGCATCAGCGCGATCCGCCGTGCGGTGGTCTCGCTGATGACGCGGGTGCCCTTGGCGGCCGGGCTGGGGACGAACGCCCCGTGCGCGTCGGTGGTGCCCGCCACGATCGAGGGGGTCACGCGCACTCCGCCGTTGGCGATCGTCTGGTAGACGCCGGCCATCTGCAGCGCGGTGACCGAGATGCCCTGACCGTAGGCGATGGTACAGCGCTGGCTGCCCGACCACGTCTGCCACTGCGGCAGCAGGCCGGCCTGCTCACCCGGGATCCCCGCCCCGCTGCGCGCGCCGAATCCGAACGACCGGAACATGTCGTACAGCCGCTGGCTGGAGATCTTGTCCGCTACCATGATCGTGCCGACGTTGCTCGACTCGGCGAGGATCCCGGTGAACGTGAGCAACTCGGGTTCGTGCGGGTGGGCGTCCCTGAGCTGCCGGTCGGCGCACTGGATGTGGTCGGGCACGCGGAAGGCGGTGTCGGGTTCGACCACGCCGGCCTCCATCGCCGCCGCCGCCGTGATGACCTTGTTGGTGCTGCCCGGCTCGAAGATCTCCGACGCGGCGCGGTTGGCGCGGTCCTCCGCCGGGGCGGACTGCCAGCTGTTGAGGTTCGCCTGGGGCGCGTTCGCCATGGCCAGGAGCTGACCGGTCCGCACGTCCATGACGATCACGCTGCCGCTGCGCGCGCCCGTCTGGCGGACCTGCCGGGCCAGCGACTCCTCCGCGGCCCACTGGATGTCCCTGTCGATGGTCAGGCGCACGTCGCGCCCGGGCACCGGCGCCTCGCGCTGGCTCCGCGTCATCGGGATGCGCTGCCGGTTGGCGCCCAGCTCGATGCTCTGCTTGCCGTCCTTGCCCGCCAGGATGTCGTCGTACGCGCTCTCCAGGCCCTCCAGGCCCCTGCCGTCGACGCCGACGAAGCCGAGCAGGCCGCCCGCGAGCGAGTTGCCGGGGTAGAGGCGGCGATAGGTCTCCTTCACGCCGACGCCCTTGAGCTCGAAGCCCATGATGCGCTTGGCCCGCGGCGGCTCGACGTCGCGGGCCAGCGGGATGTACCGCTGCTCGGTCTTGGCCAGCGCGGCGGCGATCTCCTCCTTGGGCTTGTTCAGCTCCCGTGCGAGCGTGGTGGCGACCAGGTCGCGCTTGGCCGGGTCGACGTCCTTGGGGTCGACGTAGACCTCCCTGGCCTCGACCGTCACCGCGAGGTCGTGTCCCCCGGCGTCGGTGATCGAGCCGCGGCGCGCCGGCAGCGTCTCCGGCTGCACGCGCTGCTGGGCGGCCTTCGCCTGGAGCACCTTGGAGTCGAAGCCCTGCAGCTGGACCAGCCGTCCGGCGAACAGCGACAGCACGATCGCCATCACCACCAGCGCCGCCCTCAGCCGGCGGGCGGGGTTGCCCAGCCGGAGCACGGCGGGCGGACGCGGCGGGCCCGGTGGGCCCGGCGGTCGCGGTGGGCCCGGTGGCCGCGGCGGTCCCGCCGAACGCTGCGGATTCGGGCGCTGCGCACCGGACGGGGCGCCGCCGGGACGGGGACGGCCCGCGCCGGCCCTGCCGGGGGCACCGGTCATGGAGGCGCTGTTCGCGGGAGCGCCGTTCCCGGAGACACCGGGTTTGCTCGAGACACCGGGTTTGCTCGAGACACCGGGTTTGCTCGAGACACCGGGCCTTCCCGCGGCACCCGGCTTTCCCGCGGCTCCCCGCGTGCCGTGACCCGGCACGCCGCCACGCGGCCGGTCGGGGCCGCCGGGCGCGCCCGCCCGCGGCTGCTCCGATCCCGCCGCGGACCGCTCGTCGTCGCCTGATGCGGAGGCGCCGCGCGGCCTGTCGCCGGC
>NZ_JBFAOO010000347.1:0-4107 GCF_040675265.1 Microbispora sp. NPDC049633 | reverse complement strand
GTGCCGCCGGGCCGCCGCCAGGAGAGCGGTGTCGTCGGGCGCGCCCGTCCGCACGTCGCCGGCGACCCCGGCCACCTCGACCGGCTGCTCGACCTCGACGCCGGCGTCGTCGTCCAGGCGCTGAACGCGCTGCACAACGCGGGGCTGGTCGGCGCCGACCTGCACCTGCGCCACCCCCAGGCACGTGCCGCCGTGCTCGCCGACCTCGACCGGCACGAGCGGACGGACCTGCACCGCAGGGCCGCCGAACTGGCGTACGGCCAGGGCGCTCCGGCCGCCGTGATCGCCGAGCACCTGCTGGCCGCCTCGCACAACGGGGGCCCGTGGGCCGTGCCGATCCTGGAGGAGGCGGCCCGGCAGGCGCTCAGCGAGGGACGCGTCGAGCCCGCCGTCGACTACCTGCGGCTGGCCGACGGCGCGTGCACCGACGACCAGCGCCGGGCCACCATCAAGACGACGCTGGTGCGCGCGGAGTGGCGGCTCAACCCGAGCGCCCCCGCCGCCCACCTCGACGAGCTCACCGACGCCATGCACCGCGGCCACCTGCGCGGCTCCGACGCGGTGGTGCTGGCCAAGGCCCTGCTGTGGCACGGCCGCTTCGACGACGCCCGCGACGTGCTCGACCACCTGGGCAGGATCGGCACGATCATGGACGCCGAGACCGTGGCCGAGATCCGCGCCGCCCGGCCGTGGCTGCGCTGCTCCTACACGCCGTTCCTGGCGCACATCCCGCGGGTCACCGACGTGAGCACGCAGGCGCCGCCGTCCGCGCCGGTCATCGGCCGGCTGGAGGCCGCCACGGCGCTCGCGGCGGTGCTGACCAAGGGCCCGCACCCGCAGACGCTGGCCGACGTGGAACGCATCCTGCGCGGCTCCCGCCTGGACGACATGTCGATGGACGCCGTCGAGTGCGCGCTGCTCGCGCTCATCTACGGCGAGCGGCCCGACCTCGCGGCGCCCTGGTGCGACCTGTTCTTCGAGGAGGCCGCCAGCAGGCGTGCCCCCAGCAGGCAGGCCCGCCTCGCGGCGCTGCGCGCCGAGATCAGCCTCCGGCAGGGCGACCTGGAGGGCGCCGAGGGCCTCGCCCAGATGGCCGTACGGCTCATCCCGCCCACGAGCTGGGGGGTCGCGATCGGCGGGCCGCTGTCGGTGCTGCTGACGTCGGTGACCGCGATGGGCCGGCTCGACGAGGCCGTGCAGCTGGTCAACCAGCCCGTGCCCGAGGCCATGCTGCAGACCAGGTACGGCCTGCACTACCTGAACGCGCGGGGCCGCTACCACCTGGCGACGGGCGACCTCGGCATGGCCCTGCGCGACTTCCAGACCTGCGGCGAGCTGATGGGTTCCTGGAGCCTCGACACGCCGGGGCTCATCTCGTGGCGGACGGGCGCGGCCGAGGCGCTGATCGCCATGGGCCGCCCGGAACGGGCCCGGCCGCTGCTGGACGAGCACGTGACCCGCTGCGCCCCCGGCCCGGTCCGCGCCCGGGGGATCGGGCTGCGGCTGACGGCCGCCGCGAGCGAGCCGCGGCAGCGTCCCCCGCTGCTGCGCCGCGCCGCCGACATGCTGCAGGCGAGCGGCGACCAGTACGAGCTCGCCCGGGCCCTGGTCGACCTGGCCGACGCCTACCAGGCGGTGGGGGAGCTGCGCCGCGCCCGTACGGTCGCCAGGCAGGCGCAGCGGATCGCGGAGGAGTGCGAGGCCGTCCCGCTGGTCAACGCGCTCACCCAGGGCGGTCCCGGGCAGCCGGCCGAGCCGCCCAGGACCGAGAGCGGCTCCGGGGCGCTGAGCGAGGCCGAGCGCCGCGTGGCCTCGCTCGCCGCCGTCGGCTACACCAACCGCGAGATCGCCGACAAGCTGTACATCACGGTCAGCACGGTCGAGCAGCACCTGACCAGGATCTACCGCAAGCTCAACGTCACCCGGCGGTCCGACCTGCCCGCCAGCCTCGAGTTCAGCACCTCCGGCTGAAACGGGCGTGACCACCCCGGCCGGCCGGTCACCCCGGCCGGCCGTCCCCCTGACCGGTCACGACTCCCTTGGCCGGTCACGACTCCCCCGACTGGAAGGTGTACGCGAATGGCTCGGACGAGCGTCACATCCGGCGTCACCGCTGCCGTCACCCGTGCCGTCACGCCTGGTGCCGCCCCGGCGGGCCGCCTCACGGCGATGCAGGGCACCGCCATGTACGTCGGCGCGGTGCTCGGCACGGGCGTCATCGCCCTGCCCGCGCTCGCGGCCCAGGCGGCCGGGCCGGCCTCACTGCTGGCCTGGCTCGGCCTGGTCGTGCTGTCCGCCCCGCTGGCCGCGGCGTTCGCCGCGCTCGGCGCCCGCCATCCCGACTCCGGGGGCGTGTCGACCTATGCCCGCCTCGCCTTCGGGGACCGGGCCGCGGTCGTCGTCGGCTGGTGCTTCTACTTCGCGATACCGCCCAGCGCCGCCGCCGCGGCGCTGTTCGGCGGCGAGTACGTCGCGGCGGCGGTGGGCGGCGGAACCGGCACCGCGACACTGACGGCGGCGGGGCTGATGGCGGTCGTGACCGTGTCGAACGCCTCCGGCCTCCGGGTGACCGGCAGGGTCCAGCTCGGGCTGGCCGGGCTGCTGGTCGCGTTGCTCGTCGTCGCCGTCGCGCTGTCGCTCCCGCACGCCGATGTGGCCAACCTCCGGCCGTTCGCCCCGCACGGCTGGACGGCCATCGCCCCGGCGGCGGCCCTGCTGGTGTGGAGCTTCGCCGGCTGGGAGGCGATCACGCACCTCGCCGCCGACTTCCGCAAGCCCGCCAGGGACCTGCCCAGGGCCGCCGCGGCCGCCGTCGTGCTGGTCGGCGTGCTGTACCTGTCGGTCGCCTTCGCCACCGTCGCCGTCCTCGGGCCGGCCGCCGGATCCGCGCGGGCGCCCCTCGGCGACCTGCTGGCCCTCGGCCTCGGCGGCAACGCGCGGCTGCTCGCCGCCGTGGCCGCGCTGCTGCTGACGCTCGGCGCGATGAACGCGTACTGGGCCGGGGCGGCGAAGCTCGGCGCGGCCCTCGGCCGCGACGGGGCCCTGCCCCCATGGCTCTCCCGCGGCAGCGTCGCCGGGGAGGTGCCCCGGCGCAGCCTCGGGGTCGTCGCCGTGCTGTCCTTCCTGTCGCTCGCCGTCGTGTACGTGGCGGGGACGGGCATCCGTCCCCTGGTGCTGATGACCAACGGGTCGTTCGTGGTGGTCTACGCGATCGGCGTGGCGGCCGCCATCCGGCTGCTGCCGCGCGGCCGGGCCAGGGCCGCCGCCCTGCTCGCGCTCGTGGCGGTCGCCCTGCTGGTCGCCGCGTCGGGGGTCTACCTCGTCTGGCCGCTGCTGGTCGGCGGCGCCGCCCTGGCTTACGCGCGGTTCACCCGCCGCGAGGCGGCCGTCCCGGCCGGGAAACGGGAGAAGGAGACCGTGCCGGCGGACCATTGACGAAAGTGAAGGGCCACCGGCGACTTTCCGCGAGTGCGCGCCGGTCCGTCCGGTCCCTAGGGTCGAAGGGCCGGACGGACCGGCGGAACACGGCACGGAGGGGAAACGGTGGGCACCGAGATCGAGGACGTCCCGGGGATCAGCGCCGAGTGGTACCGGGAGGTCACCGCGTTCGCCCGGGACACCCCGGGGTGGGTACGCGACGCGGCGGAGGTCGCGACGGACGCGGTTCCCGCGATCCTCTTCGCCCTCCTCGTCTTCGGCTGGTGGCGGGCGCGGCGCGGGGACGACCGCCGGATGGCGCTCGCGCTGCTCGCGCCGGTCGCGGTGGTGGTGGCGTACCTCGTGAGCGAGGGCCTCAAGAGCCTGCTGCGGCTGCGGCGCCCCTGCTGGGATCTGGCCGACGTGGTCACGGTGGCGACCTGCCCGCCGTACGGCGACTGGTCGCTGCCGAGCAACCACGCGACCTTCGCCGCGGCGGGCGCCGTCGCGCTGGTCGCGCTGTGGCGCGGCACGGCGGTGGCGGCGCCCGTGCTCGCGCTGCTGGAGGCGTTCTCGCGGGTCTTCGTCGGCGTCCACTATCCCCACGATGTGGCGGCGGGGCTGCTGCTCGGCGCGGTGGTGGCGCCGGTGGTCCTGCTGGCCCTGCGGAACCCGGCGACCGCCCTGGTC
>NZ_JBFAOO010000346.1:0-4119 GCF_040675265.1 Microbispora sp. NPDC049633 | reverse complement strand
CGGACAGCCGCCCGCACTGGCGGCCGCCGAAGGCCCGGCGCTGACGGTGGACACGACCACCGGGCGGCACCCCATCAGCCCGTACATCTACGGCATGAACTTCGCCGACGAGACGCTTGCCAAGGAGCTGCGCCTCCCGGTGCGCCGGTGGGGCGGCAACGCCACGACCCGTTACAACTACCTGTACGACACCAGCAACCGCGCCTCCGACTGGTTCTTCGAGAACATCGCCGAGGACAACCCGGACCCGTCGAAGCTGCCGGACGGCTCCACGGCCGACCGGTTCGTCGAGCAGGACCGCCGCACCGGCACCGACACCATCCTCACGGTCCCCCTGATCGGCTGGGTTCCCAAGGGCCGCGACGCCTCCTGCGGGTTCTCCGTCGCCAAGTACGGCCCGCAGCAGCGGACCGACCAGTGGCGGCCCGACTGCGGCGACGGCGTGAAGCCCGACGGCACGAAGATCACCGGGAACGACCCCCGCGACACGAGCGTCGAGGCCGGCGCGGCGTACGTGAAGGACTGGATCGGCCACCTCACCGGCAGGTACGGCACCGCCGCGACCGGCGGCGTGAAGTTCTACAACCTCGACAACGAGCCCGACATCTGGCACAGCACGCACCGGGACGTCCACCCCGAGGGCGCGAGCTCGGTCGAGCTGCGTGACAAGGCCTACCTCATCGGCGCCGCCGTCAAGGCCGCCGACCCCGGCGCGAAGACGCTCGGCCCGGTCGGCTGGGGCTGGTCCTCCTGGGACTACTCCGGCCTCGACCAGGAGACCTGCGGCCGGACCGGCTGCTGGTCGAACCCGCCGGACAAGGAGATCCGCGGCGGCCTTCCGTTCACCACCTGGTATCTGCGGCAGATGAAGAAGTACGAGGACGAGCACGGCCTGCGCGTCCTCGACTACTTCGACGAGCACTTCTACCCGCAGGCGTCCGGCGTCGCCTTCGGCTCCGGCGGCGACCCGGCCACCGACGCCCTGCGCCTGCGCTCCACCCGCGCGCTGTGGGACCCGTCGTACACGGACGAGAGCTGGATCGGCACCCAGGTCAAGCTCATCCCCCGGATGAAGGGGCTGGTGGCCGCCGAGTATCCGGGCACCAAGACCGCGATCACCGAGTACAACTGGGGCGCCCTCGACCACATCAACGGCGCCCTGACCCAGGCCGACATCCTCGGCATCTTCGGCCGCGAGGGCCTCGACCTCGCCACCCTGTGGGGACCGCCCACGGCATCCCAGCCCGGCGCGTACGCCTTCCGGATGTACCTGAACTACGACGGCGAGGGCGGCCGGTTCGGCGAGACCGCGGTCGGCGCGACCAGCGCCGACCAGGGCAAGCTGGCGGTGTACGCGGCCGAGCGGGCCTCCGACAAGGCGCTCACGCTCGTCGTGGTGAACAAGACCGGCGAGGACCTGACCAGCGAGGTCGCGGTGAAGGGACGCGACGGCGGGACGACCGCCCAGGTGTACCGGTACGGCGCGGCCGACACGTCGGCCATCAGGCGCGACGCCGACGTGCGGGTGGGGGCCGCCGGTTTCACCGGCACGTTCCCCGCCGACTCGATCAGCACCGTCGTGATCCCCGAGGGCACCGGCCCGTCGCCCTCCCCCTCGCCATCAGCCTCCCCCTCGCCATCAGCCTCGCCTTCGCCTTCGCCTTCGCAGAGCCCATCCCCCAGCCCTTCGCCTTCTCCCTCGCCTTCGCCGAGCCCCAGCCCGTCCCCGTCCCCGTCCGCGTCGCCCAGTTCCTCGCCGACGCCGGCCGCCGCCTGCGCGGTGACGTACACGGTCACCAACCAGTGGCCCGGCGGCTTCCAGGCCGGGGTCCGGATCGTCAACCGGGGAGCCTCGGCCATCAAGGGCTGGCGGCTCGGCTGGACGTACGGCAACGGGCAGATCGTGACCCAGCTGTGGGACGGCTCCTACACCCAGAACGGGTCGAAGGTCACGGTGACCAACGCCGGCTACAACGCCACGATCGCCGCGAACGGCGGCAGCGTGACCTTCGGCTTCCTCGCCCGCCGGGACAACAGCGGCAACCCCGCGCCCACGCGGTTCACGCTCAACGGCTCGCCCTGCGCGACGAGCTGACCGGATGATCGGCGAGGGCCGGCCTCCCCGGGGCCGGCCCTCACCGGGAGTCAGTCCACCATCGCACCCTTGTCCCGGCCGCACGCCTTGACGTCGCGGTGGCGGCCGCAGGCGCGGACGAGGGTGAAACGACGCCAGACGGCCATCGGGGACGAGACCGCCTGGCCGTCGCGGCTCACCGGGAAGGGGCCGCACCGATGCCAGGGGCCGCCGCCCGGCGGCCAGACCTCGAGCCAGACCGCGTCGCCGGGGTGGGTGCGCCCGGTGAGGGCCGCCCAGTAGTGCCACTCGCCGCCCGGGCCCGCGTCGCCGCGCCACAGTGTGACGTCCACCTCGTCGCCCTGCTTGCCGATCGTGAGCGAGTACACGGGCTTGACGTTCCTGACCGTGTGGGGGCCGGGCCGCATCCAGTCACGGCAGTCGATGGGCCGGTCACCGGCCGCGCCGGACGGGGACGGGAAGGCCAGGAGCACGGCCGCCGCGACGATTCCCGCGACTCCCGACCTGCGGAGCCTCAGGCGGTAGCTGTGGCGCCGCGTGCCGGCTGCCGCCGTTCCAACGCCTCGGGCACGTCGTGGCCGGTCCTGCCACGACGTGCCCGAATCACCCTGCGACTTCCCCAGTGCGGTGCCCACCGGACGAGTATCGGTGACGATTTGCATCGACACAATCGCACTCAGTGACGATGTCGCAGCAGACCCGGTCGTTCCGCGCCGCCCACCACACCCACCGCTGACCGCTTCGCGGCCTCGTGGCGGCGCCGGTCAGCCGGCCCGGCAGCTGATTTCCCAGGCAACGTCGTATTCTTCGAGGCTGGACGGCGGCATGGGCCGGGGACAGCGGCCAGGGGGACCCGCCACGTCGCGGTGACGGGTCCCGGTGTGTCACCTGCGGTCGGGACAGGTGTCACGCATAGGGGTTCTGGGTGAGCAGGTGCGCCCTGTAGCCCTCACCGATGCCCGGCTCGGGGGTGCCGGCGTAGTCCTTGATGAGCACGGCGCCCGTGCTGCAGCCCCACGGGCTCCAGGTCCAGGCGAGGTACGACAAGCCGTTCTTGTCGGCCCACTTGGTGAGCTGGTCCATGTAGTCGTAGCCGCAGTTGTCCGCGCCGAACTCGCCGATCACCACGGGGACCTTCGCGGCGAGCGGGGCTACCTGGGTGTCCCAGCAGGACGCCGTGGCGCAGGCGTTGAAGCTGTAGGAGTGCCAGGACGCGGCGATGTTGTTCAGCGGGTCGTTCGGCTTGTACGCCAGCCACTCCCGCATGTCGTTGGCCCACTCCAGGCCGCCCACCATGAGGACGTTGGTCGCGCCGGTCGCCCGGACGGCGTCGACGAGGTCCTGCATGCCGGCCACCTCATAGGGAATGCCGGTGCAGGTGCCGCCGTCTCGCAGGCACTGCCAGCCCAAGGTCTTGTTCCAGTCGCTGCCGACCTCCGGGTACGGCTCGTTGAACAGATCGAAGACCACCGCGTTGTCGCCCTTGAAGGTCTTCGCGACGCCGGTCCAGAACTGGGGAGCGTACTGCGCGTCCGGCATCGGCTTCTGGCACGTCGCGGTGGCGTCCTTGCAGTGCCAGTCCGGTCCGTTGCTGAAGGCGCCCGATGTCCAGTGCAGGTCGAGGATCGGCGTGATGCCGTTGGCGACCAGCAGGTTCACGTAGTCCTTGACCTCCTGCTGGTAGGCGGCGCCGCTGGGCGAGCCGTTGGTGCCCAGCCAGCACTCCTCGTTGAGCGGGATGCGGACGGCGTGGATGTTCCATTTCTTCATCGCGTCGACCGACGCCTGGTCGACCGGGCCGGAGTCCCACATCCCCTTGCCCTGGACGCAGGCGAACTCGCCGCTGGAGCGGGAGACGCCCAGCAGCCGGTACGGCTTCCCGGCCGCCGTCACGATCTTGTTGCCGGAGACGTGCAGCTGCGGCGCGGGTCCACCGGGATCAGGGCTCGGACTGGGACTCGGGCTGGGACTGGGGCTCGGGCTGGGACTGGGGCTCGGGCTGGGGCTGGGGCTGGGGCTGGGAC
>NZ_JBFAOO010000345.1:0-4138 GCF_040675265.1 Microbispora sp. NPDC049633 | reverse complement strand
CCCGCGTGCGCGAGCCTGGCCTGCTTCAGGTCGTCGAGGTCGCGCGCCGCGGCGATGGCGGCGAGGGCGTCGGCCTGCGCCCGCGCGACCTCGTCGGCGTGCAGCGGCGTCACCTCGACCGGGTCATAGGTGTTCGACAAGAGAGAGCTCCGTATCCAGGGGCTTGCGAGCGCCCTGCGCTCAGCGGCAACGAGTCTAGTCCGATCAGCCCACCGGGCCGTCCTCCGCGCGGGGAGCCTGTGGAAAGGCTCAGGCGAAGTCAGGGGTGCCGGTGGGCAACGTAAATCGGAATTCCGCGCCGCCGCCGGGCGCGCGCTGCACGCTGATCGTGCCGCCGTGGGCCTCGATGAGGCCCTTGACGATGAACAGGCCGAGGCCGGTCCCCCCGCGGCGGCGGCCGTTGCCCCGCCAGAACTGGCGGAAGACGCGGCCGACCAGCTCGGGCGCCACGCCCTCACCCTGGTCCCGCACCGACACCGCCACTCCCCATTCGACCGGCTCCACCACTATGGTCACCGTACCGCGTCCGTGGCGCACCGCATTTTCCACCAGGTTCGCGAGAACCTGGTCAATCTTGTCCTGGTCGAGCCACATCTCGGGCAGCTCGCCGAGAACCTCCAGCCGGAAGCGGTCCTCCGGCTCCCCCGCCGCCACCCGGCCCGCGATGATCCTGCGGGCCCGGGCCGGCACGTCCACGATCTGGCGGTGGATCTCCACCCTGCCCGACTCGATGCGCGATACGTCGAGCAGCTCGGTGATCAGCCGTGTCACCCGGTCGGCGTCCGCGTTGACCGTCTCCAGCATCACGCGCTTCTGGGCGTCGGTGAAGCGGTCCCACTTGGCGAGCAGCGTCGCGGTGAAGCCCTTGACGCTGGTCAGCGGCGAGCGCAGCTCGTGGGCCACGGTCGAGACGAGATCGGCGCGGCTGCGCTCGATCCGGGCGCGCGCCGAGGCGTCACGCAGCGTGATGACCACGCGTTCCACCCGCCCGCCGCGCCTCGGCGTGCGGACCAAGCGCGCGGCGACGAGCATCTCCTGGCGGCCGGGCAGGTGCAGCGGCCGTTCCGGCTGGCGGCTGCGCGTGGACAGCCCGCCCTGCGGGTCGAGCCACTTCCACCAGTCGCGGCCGTCCTGGTCGCGCAGCGGCAGCACGTCGCCGATGAGCCTGCCCACGGCCGCCTCGCGGGTCACGCCGGTGAGCCACTCGGCGGCCCGGTTGACCACGAGGATCACGCCGTCGGCGTCGGTGGCGACGAGGCCGTCGGGAAGGTCGTCGGCGTCGATGTCCGCCCGCCCTCCGGGGTCCCCCTCAAGGGCGCCGCCGGGGGTGTCGTCACCTCGCACGAGACCGCCTCCTCGAGCTCCGGAACTGCGCGCGCCGCCGGGTTCTGCGCGACTCCTTCGCCGACAATAGCGGGTTTCCCGGGCCCGGCAGCAGCCTCAGGGCGCGGGGGTGGTGGGATCTTCCACGGAATGTAAGGTCTGCCGCTGAACGCGCGCGGAGGCGTACAGGCAGACCGCCGCGGCGGTGGCGAGATTGAGGCTTTCCGCCCGTCCGTAAATCGGGACGCGGACGACCTCGTCGGCCAGCGCGAGGAGCTCGGGCGGCAAGCCCCACGCCTCGTTGCCGAACAGCCAGGCGGTGGGCGCGTCGAGCGCGACCTCGTCGAGCGTCCGGGTGCCCGCGCCGTCGGCCGCGAGCACGCGCAGCCCCGCCTCCCTGGCGTGCCGTACGGCGTCCGCGACGGAGGTGCCGGTCACGACCGGCAGGTGGAACAGGCTTCCCGCGCTGGCCCGCACGCACTTGCCGTTGTACGGATCCACCGACGCGTCGGTGAACACCACCGAGTCTGCGCCCGCGGCGTCGGCCGTACGCAGGACCGTGCCGGCGTTGCCGGGGTCGCGCACGTGGGCGAGGATCGCCACCAGCCGCGTCCCCCGCGGCACCGCCTCGGCCAGCGGGACGTGCACGAAGCGGCACACGGCCAGCAGACCCTGCGGGGTGACGGTCTGGGTCAGCTCCGACATGACCTCGCCGCTCGCGCGGTGGACGGGAACGCCCGCCGCCACGGCGTCGGCCACGATGTCGGCGTGCCGCGTCTCCGCCTCCACCGTCGTGAACAGTTCGACCGTCACGTCCTTGATCGCGAGGGCCTCGCGGACGGCCTGCGGTCCCTCGGCCAGGAACGCCCGGTCACGATCCCGGAACGCGCGCTTGGTCAGCCTACGGGCCGCCTTGACCCGCGGCGACTTGATGTTGGTGAGCTCCGCCATGCCCGCTCATTCCCCCCTCGACGTGGACGAGGGCCCGCCGCAGGCGGCGGGCCCTCGTCGAAGCAGGTGTGTCAGGCGACCGGCGCGTTCACGTCGGACGGGAGCGCCTTCTTGGCGGACTCGACCAGCGTGGCGAAGGTCTGGGCGTCGTTCACCGCGAGGTCCGCGAGGATCTTGCGGTCCACCTCGATGCCGGCCAGGCGCAGGCCCTGGATGAACCGGTTGTAGGTGATGCCGTTGGCCCGGGCCGCGGCGTTGATCCGCTGGATCCACAGCCGGCGGAACGTGCCCTTCTTGTCCTTGCGGTCCCGGTACGCATAGGTCATCGAGTGGAGCATCTGCTCCTTGGCCTTGCGGTAGAGGCGCGACCGCTGCCCCCGGTAACCGCTCGCCCGCTCGAGGACGACCCGGCGCTTCTTCTTGGCGTTGAGCGCCCGCTTCACGCGTGCCATGTTGTTCTATCTCCCCGGGTCGTTACTTCGCGAGCAGCTTCTTGATCTTCTTGGTGTCGGCGTCGGACATGACGACGACACCCTCGAGACGGCGCGTGCGAGTGGACGGCTTGTGCTCGAACAGGTGCTGCCGGTTGGCGCGGCGGCGGACAACCTTGCCGGATCCGGTGAGCCGGAACCGCTTCTTCGCACCGCTGTGCGTCTTCATCTTCGGCATCTCAGCCGTCTCTCCTCTTTCGTCCGTGCCGACGGCCCGGGCCGGTGACCCGGGCCGGCGGCCTGCCTTACTCCGCGAGACCGCCCCGGTCTCGGTTTCCGTGTACGTCTGCGGCGCCCCGCCTGGTGGTTCAGGCGGGTGTCACTGCGGCTGCGCGGCCTGCTCCTCGGCGGGCTCCGCCTCCGGCACGTCGGCGCCGCGGGCCTTGGCGGCGGCCTTCTCGGCCTTCGCCTCGGCCTTCTTCTTGTGCGGCCCGATCACCATGATCATGTTGCGACCGTCCTGCTTCGGCTGCGACTCGACGAACCCCAGGTCGGTGACGTCCTCAGCGAGGCGCTGCAGGAGCCGGAAGCCCAGCTCAGGCCGGGACTGCTCGCGGCCCCGGAACATGATCGTGACCTTGACCTTGTCTCCCGCCTTCAGGAAGCGCACGACGTGACCCTTCTTGGTCTCGTAGTCGTGCGGGTCGATCTTCGGCCGGAGCTTGATCTCCTTGATGATCGTGTGCGCCTGGTTACGGCGGGCCTCACGCGCCTTCATGGCCGACTCGTACTTGAACTTGCCGTAGTCCATGAGCTTGCAGACGGGCGGGCGGGCCGTGGCCGCGACCTCCACCAGGTCGAGATCGCTCTCCTGGGCCAGCTTCAGCGCGTCGCCGATGGAGACGATGCCGACCTGTTCGCCGTTCGGGCCGACGAGGCGCACCTCGGGCACACGAATACGGTCGTTGATGCGGGGCTCGGTGCTGATGGGACCTCCAAAAGACTTCCGCTTGTCTCGACCGTGCGGGGCATAATAAAACCCCGCACGTCACGCATGCGGGGTCACTGAGCTCTCCTGCCGAAAACTCCGGTGTGATCCTGAACCCGTCCGCCTTTCGGCGGAGCAGGTGGGAGGAGGACCTCCGCTTGCGCGTCCAGCTCATGCCGGACCGATCGAGTTCCTACGCTACCACAAACCCGAATGTCCCTCGACGTATTCCTGCCCGGCGCGACGCCGCTCAGGAGGCCGCCCGGCGTGCGATCTCGGCCTCGCCGGCGGCGCGCATCGTCTCCACCGGCACGTCCGCGCGCCCGGTCATCAGCTCGACCTGCCGCACCGCCTGGTGCAGCAGCATCGGGAAGCCCCCGAGCACGGTGCGCCCGCGCGCGCCTGCGGCCGCGGCCAGCGCGGTCGGCCAGGGCGCGTAGACGAC
>NZ_JBFAOO010000344.1:0-4163 GCF_040675265.1 Microbispora sp. NPDC049633 | reverse complement strand
ACCGGGTCGACGTGGATCCACTGGTGGTCACCGGTGGCGTCGGCGAAGGTGTTCACCCGCTCCTGGGTGATCTCCAGCCACCCGCTGTGACCGAGATCCTTGCCGGCCAGCGCCCTGATCTCGTCGAGCCCGTACGCCGTGATGGTCATGCGTCCGTCGTCCTCTCCTGCGCGCCGAGCCCGGGCGGGCGAGCGTGACACCTCGAACGTATGGCACCTTTCTGACGGGCGTCAATTGTTTGCATGACGTCGGGAACGGTCTACCCTTTTCTGCTGTGACTCTCGGCGGCGAAGACGACCGGACGGCGCCATCCCCGCGCCCGCAGTCCCTGATGTTCAGCTTCCTCGGGATCTACGTGCTGCATCGCGGCGTGGCCGTCTACTCCGGGAGCGTCATCGACGTCTTCGCCCGTCTCGGCGTCTCCGAGGAGGCCGTACGGTCGACGCTCGCGCGGATGGCGAAGCGGAACCTGCTGACGCGGCACCGGCACGGACGGAAGGTGTACTTCGGGCTGACACCGCATGCCGTGGAGGTCCTGGAGGACGGGCGCAGGAGGGTGTGGGAGACCGGCGCGGTGAACCGCGACTGGGACGGCACCTGGACGGTCGTCGGGTTCTCCATCCCGGACAGCCACCGCAGCCTCCGGCACGACCTGCGCTCCCAGCTCATCTGGAACGGATTCGGCCTGCTGCAGAGCGGAATGTGGATCGCGCCCGGCGCCAGGGACGTCAGCGGCGTCCTCGCCTCTTTGGACCTGGGCGATCACGTGACCGTGCTGACGGCGAAGGCGTTCGCGCCGACCGAGGCGGCCGACCTGGTCGGCAAGGCGTTCGACGTCGAGCAGATCGCGGCGCGCTACCGGGCGTTCCTCGCCCAGTGGGACGCGCCCCGGCCGCTTCCCGGCGCACCGGACGACCTCGCGCGGCAGTTGCTGCTGCACACCGACTGGCTGCAGCTCGTCCGGCAGGATCCGCACCTGCCGGCCGAGCTGCTGCCCCGGGACTGGCCGGCGATCCAGGCCGAGCAGACATTCCAGGCCCTCGCGCAGCGGTACGAGCCGCCCGCCTGCGGGCTGGCCGCCGCCGTCCTGGACACGCTGGCCGTCTGACCCTCCGCCGGCGCCCCGGCCGCGCCGACCCCCGAACGGCGCGGCCCGGCGAGTCTCACGTCGGCGCGGCCGGGCGCGGCGCCGGTCCCGGTCAGGCGGTGGTGCAGGCCGTGCCGTTGAGGGCGAATCCGGACGGTGCGGTGTTGCTGCCGCTGTAGGTCGCCTGGAAGCCGAAGCTCGTGCTGCCTCCGGCGGGGATGGCGGGGTTGTAGGAGACGTTGCGCGCGGTGACCTGGGCGCCGGACTGGGTCGCGGTGGCGTTCCACGCGTTGACGATCCGCTGGTTGCCGGGCCACGCCCAGGTGACGGTCCAGCCGTTGACGGGAGCGGCGCCGGTGTTGGTGATCGTGACCTCCGCGGTGAAGCCCTCGTTCCAGGAATTCGCCCTGTAGGTGATCCGGCACGCGCCCTGCTGCGGGGCCGACGGGCTCGCGGACGGCGAGGCGCTCGGAGATGCCGAAGGGCTCACGGACGGGCTGGCGCTCGGGCTGGGACTCGGGCTGGGGCTCGGGCTGGAGCTGTTACCGGTGAGGCCGAAGAACTGGAGGGCGACGGCGGCCATGCCCCCTGCCGGGAGGCTGTGGCCCGCGCCCTGGATGGTGTAGGCCTCGACCTTCACCGTCCCGGAGCCGTCCGCGTAGCGGCGGCGGCTCCACCCGGACTGCGGCGTGTCCGTGGAGGTCGGCGTCTGGCTCAGGCCGTGCACGTTCGTCCACTGCTTGACCTCCTCCTCCAGTTCGGAGTAGGCGACGACGTTGTCCGCGGTGCCGTGCCACAGCTGCATCCGCGGCCACGGCCCCCGGTAGGCGGGGTTCGCGTTGCGGACCGCGTCGCCCCACTGCTGCGCGGTCTTGCCCACGCACGGGGCGGAGTTGCCCGCCGGGTTGTAGGCCGCCTCGTTGGGGAAGCACGTGAACGGCACGCCCATGAAGGCCGCACCCGCCTTGAACACCTCGGGATACAGGGCGAGCATGGCGTTGGTCATCATGGCGCCCGAGGAGGCGCCGGTCGCGAACACCCGGTTCGGGTCGCCGTGGTACTGCTGCTCGACGTAGGTCACCATCGACATGAGCGACACCGGGTCGGTCTGGCCGCCGCGCACCTTGGACGCCTCGGACCAGTTGTCGAAGCAGTTCATCTTCTTCGACGCCGACGGATAGATGACGATGAAGCCGTACCGGTCGGCGAGCGACGCGAACTCGGTGGACGAGTAGAAGCCCGGCCCCGAGCCGCCGCACGTGTGCATGGCCAGCACGATCGCCGGGTTCTGCTGCACGCCGTTCGGGACGTACAGGTGCATGCGCAGGTTGCCGGGGTTGGCGCCGAAGTTGGTCACCTCGGTCAGTGTGGCCGCGGCGGCGGGGTGCGCGGGCACCAGCACCGACACCAGGGCCACGGCGGCGCACAATACCGCCGCGCAGGCGCCGGCGAGCGCCGCGAGTAATCGCCTCATCCGCTCCTCCTCGTTATTCGGAATACCGACGCCAGCTGGTATAGGAGCAGGCGCGACCGGTGGTCAAGAAGCCATACGAGGAGCCCGTAGATCAAATCCTCATTTTTACTGCTTATCAAGGTACTTGCTATCAAGTGACTTGATAGCAAAACGCGAAACTTACATCCGGCCGACAGCACGGTATGGTCGTCCGGTGACCGCCCGCCGCACCCGTCGCGCCGCCTCCGCGCCGCGCCTGAGCTATCTGGTGTTCCGCCTGGAGCGCCGCATCCGCGCCCGTCTGGACGACGCGCTCGCCCGGCACGGCGTCACCACGACGGAGTACATGGCGCTCAGCGAACTCCGCACGCGCGACGGCCTGTCGTCGGCGGAACTGGCCCGCATCGCGTTCGTCACGCCGCAGGCGATGAACCTCGTCATCCGCGACCTGGAACGGCGCGGCCTGATCCGCCGCGACCCGCACCCGGACGGCGGCCGGATGCTGTGCGCCCGCCTCACCGCCGAGGGGACGTCCGTGCTGCGGCGCTGCGACAGCTCCCTCGACGACATCGAGGCGGTCATGCTCGAGAAGGTCGACGACGCGACGTGCGAGACCCTCAGGGACGGCCTCACCGTCTGCGCGCGGGCCCTGCGGCCCGACGACTGACCACCCGCGGGGAGCCCCTCTCCGCCGTGCCGTCGCCGACCGGGTCAGCCGAATCGGAAGCCCGGTGGCAGCGGCTCGTGCAGGAACAGCCCGACGGGCACGGCGTCGGCGAGCGCCTGGTATCCCGCCGGGTTCAGGTGCAGGTGGTCGCCCACGTCATAGGCCGCGCGCAGCCGGCGGGGGTCGGCCGGATCGCGGGCGGCGCGGTCGAAGTCGACGACGGCGTCGAACCGGCCGCTGGTGCGGATCCACTGGTTGACCGCCTGCCGGGCCGCCTCACGGCAGCCCCGCGCGTCGTCGTACGGCGTGTTGCCGCCGAACGGCGTCAGCGTCGCGCCGTACACCCGGATGCCCCGGGCATGCGCCCGCGTGACGATCTGGTCGTAGGCGAAGACCAGCTCGCCGGCCACCCGCTTCTGCGCGGCCTCGGTCGCCTCGGCCGTGCCGATGTCGTTCACCCCCTCGAACAGGATCAGCCACGCCACCCCGCTGTGCGCGAGCACGTCGCGGTCCAGCCGGGCCAGCGCGTTGGGGCCCAGGCCGTCGTCCAGCACCCGGTTGCCGCCGGCCGCCTGGTTGACCACGGCCACACCACACGTGCCGGGCAGCGACTGCAGGCGGTCGGCCAGCCGGTCGGGCCAGCGGTCGTTGCCGTTGGTGGTCGAGCCCCGGCCGTCGCTGAGCGAGTCGCCCACCACCGCCACCGCCGCGGCCGACGGCGCGGCCCACACCTCCAGGGCGCTCAGGAGGTACCAGTGGTCGACGGGGGTCGCGCCGGGCAGGTCCGCGGCGTCGGCGTGATCGCCCGCCACGAGGTACGAGGTGGTCCGCGAGCCCGGATGCGCGGTGGTGCCCGCCGGGCGCTGCCCGTCCGCAAGGTGGACGGTCACGGTCAGGTTGGACCGGGGCGCGACCCCGGCGTCCAGCGGGTCGGAGACCGCCTGCGCGCCGGCCGG
>NZ_JBFAOO010000343.1:0-4179 GCF_040675265.1 Microbispora sp. NPDC049633 | reverse complement strand
CACTTGCCGGGTGGTGGGGCGCCCGGAGCGTACCCCGGCAAGTGGCCGGGCGGCGGCCCCGCCGTGCCGCCCTGGTATCGGCAGGGGCCGGGTGGGCCGGGCCGCGGCCCCGCGCAGGGCCCGCCGCCCCCGGGCCACGGGCGCCCGCAGGCGCCTCCGCAGAACGGGCCGCAGGGCCCCGGATGGGGCAACTGAGGGCGGCGTCCCGGAGGCCTCTCACTCCGCGGTGTGGCGCTGGCTCTCGATCTGACGCAGGCATTCATCGGCGACGCGGCGGGCGAACCCGGCCGGATCGACGTGCGCGGGCACCGGCTCCGGCACGACGGCGTGCACGACGCCCGCGGCGAGCAGGTCGGCCGCGCGCACCCGCTGCCGGCGGGCGACCTGGGGCGCGAGCCCGGGGTCGCCGTGCAGGATCGCGCTGGCGCCCTCCGGCGGCAGGGGGGACAGCCACGCGTTGCCGGCCGCGATCACCCGGCGGGACGGCAGCAGGGCCAGCGCGCCACCGCCGCTGCCCTCGCCCAGCAGCACGGAGACGGTGGGGATGGTGAGCTCCACCATCTCGGCCAGGCAGCGGGCGATCTCCCCGGCCAGCGCGCCCTCCTCGGCGGCGGCGGACAGGTCCGCCCCGGGGGTGTCGATGACGCAGATCAGCGGCAGGCGCAGCTCCTGGGCGAGGCGCATGCCGCGCCGGGCGCCGCGCAGCGCGGCCGGGCCCAGGGGACGGTGCTGGGACTGGGGGCGCCGGTCCTGCCCGACGAGCACGCAGGCAGTGCCGCAGAACGAGGTGAGCGCCAGCAGGAGCGCGTCGTCGGTCTCCCCGGATTGGGTGCCGTTCAGCGGCAGGACGTCGTCGGCGGCGTGCCGCAGCAGCTCCCGTACGCCGGGCCGGTCGGGCCTGCGGGTGAGGGTGATCGAGGACCATGCGTCGCCTCCGGCGTCCACCGCGCCCGTCTCCGCCGACGTCTCTCGCGGCGGCGTCTCCGCCGCCGGACGGCGTGCCCCGGAGAGAAGGGCGAGCGCGCGGGCGGCCACGCCGGCCAGCTCATCCGTGGGGACGACGGCGTCGAGGATCCCCTTGGCGACGAGGTTCTCGGCCACCTGGACGCCCTCGGGGAACGGCTCCCCGCGCAGGGTCTGGTAGACGAGCGGGCCGAGGAAGCCGATGAGCGCGCCGGGCTCGGCGACCGCGACGTGCCCGAGGGACCCCCAGGAGGCGAACACGCCTCCGGTCGTGGGATGGCGCAGGTAGACGAGGTAGGGCAGGCCGGCGGCCTTGTGCGCGACCACCGCCCGGCTGATCTCGATCATCCGGACGAACGCCGGCGTGCCCTCCTGCATGCGGGTGCCGCCCGAGGCCGGCGCGGCGATCAGCGGCAGCCGTTCGCGGGTCGCCCGCCGTACGGCGGCGACGATGCGCTCCGCCGTGGCCACTCCGATGGAGCCGCCGAGGAAGCGGAACTCGCTGACGACGAGCGCGGCCGCGTGCCCGCGGATCAGCGCCCGGCCGGTGAGCACGGCCTCGTCGGTGCCGGCCTTCGTCTCCGCCCGCTCCAGCGCGGCGCGGTAGCCGGCGTCGTGTCCGGTGCGGTCGATCGGCTCGTCCCAGGAGCGGAAGGTGCCGGGGTCGACCGTGGCGTCGATCAGCGCGCGGGCGCCCAGCCGGGTCATGCGCCGCGCCCCCGGGCGTCGTCGCCGGCGATCCGGTCGCGCGCCGTGGCGAGGCGTCCGACCTGGACCGGGCCGCCGTTCCGGCGGATTCCCGCGATTGTCATCGGTCATCTCCTCCAGCCCGGTATCGCGCGAATCGCAGCACACCATGCTGCGTACCCCGCCCCGCGAGGCGGCAGATCTCGGCGCGGTCCGTTCCGCGCCGCGACGGGAGCGGTCAGAAGCGGAACGTCTCGACGAACCGGTGGAGAAGCGCGGGGTCGCCCTCCACACCCACGCTGCCGTCGGCCAGTGCCTGCCCGGGGGTCTTGGCACCGGTCATCAACGCGTGGACACCCTGGTCGCCCAACCTCTCGACGACGAGGTCGGGGGCGGGGTGCGGGCCGATGCCGACCGTCAGGACCCCGTCGGTGATCTGCAGGCGGAGGGTGAAGCCGCCCATCCGGACCTCGTAGCCGACGGTCGTGCCCCGGGCCGCTTCCGGCCGGTAGGTGGTGCGGAAGGCCATGGCCACCGACTCCGGCGTGATGACTTCGCCGGGGCGGGGCTCGGTCATCGTCCGGGCGCCCCAGCGGCCCAGCGCGACCAGGGCCGGCTCGAGTTCGCGTCCGTATCCGGTGAGCTCGTACACGACCGCGCGCTCGGGATGCGGCAGCGCGCGGCGCGCGACCAGTCCCGCCTCCTCGAGCTGTTTGAGGCGGGCCGACAAAATGTTGGTGGGGATGGCGGACAGGCCCTTGCGCAGGTCGGTGTAGCGCTGGGGCCCGGAGAGCAGGTTGCGGACGATCAGCAGGGTCCAGCGTTCGCCGACCATCTCCATCGCGCGGGCCAGCCCGCAGAACTGCCCGTACTCACGAACCGTCATGCTGCAGATCCTACTCCATGCTTCGGTTGACAAACTCTGCTTGCAAAATACAATCTTGCTTCTCGTTCGGCCACTCGGCCGGTCAGCAGAGGTCTTCCTGAGGAGTGATCGCGTGACTGCGAGGAAAGTCGTCGCCGGGCTGTTCGTGTCGCTGGACGGCGTCGTGGAGGCGCCCGAGACGTGGCACTTCCCCTACCTGAACGAGGAGATGGGCGCGGCGGTCGGCCAGATGTACGCCGAGGCCGACACCCTGCTGATGGGCCGTGTCACCTACGAGGCGTTCGCCGCCGTCTGGCCGCACCAGACCGGTGAGATGGCCGACGCGATCAACGGCATCCGCAAGCTGGTCGCCTCCAGCACCCTGACGACGGCCGGCTGGGCCGGCACGGCCCTCATCGGGGGCGACGTCGTCGCCGCCGTGAAGGAGCTCAAGGAGCGGCCCGGCGGCACGATCGCCCTGGCGGGCAGCATCAGCCTGGTTCGCGCTCTCCTGCGGGCCGGAGTCCTGGACGAGCTGCGCCTGCTGGTCCACCCGCTCGTCGTCGGCACCGGGCGGCGCCTGTTCCCCGAAGACGCCGCCCCCGTGCCTCTCGAGCTCACCCGGTCCACCGCCTTCACCACCGGCGTGCTCGACCTGACCTACCGGCCCGCCTGATCCCTGTGCGACACGAACGGAGAACACCGATGAACGACGCCGAGATCAGGACGCTCGCGGTTCCCGGGGCACGCCTGCACTACGAGGTCCGGGGGACCGGACCGCTGCTGCTGATGATCCCCGGTGCGCCCGCCGACGCCGCAGCGCTGGCCGGGCTCGCCGCGAGCCTGTCCGGCCGCTACACCGTCGTCACCTACGACCAGCGCGGCCTGTCCCGCAGCCCCCTCACGGAACCGCCCGCCGACCAGGACGTCGCGGTCTTCGGCGAGGACGCCCGCCGCCTGCTGGCCGCCCTGGGCGACGAGCCGGCTTACGTGCTGGGCAACAGCGGCGGCGCGCTCACCGCCCTGGACCTGGCGGTCCGCCACCCCGGCCGGGTGCGTGCCCTGGTGGTGCACGAGCCGCCGATCCCCGAGCTGCTGCCCGACCGGGAGCACTGGCGGGCGACCTTCCAGGATGTGTACGACACCTACCGCGACCAGGGCGCGGGTCCGGCGATGCGGAAGTTCGTCTCCACCGTCCAAGGAGAAGGCGGCACGCCCCCCGCGCCGCCCGACTTCGCCCACATGCCGCCCGAGGCGCTGGAGATGATGGGCCGCATCCAGCGGAACCTCGACTACTTCCTCGCCCACGTGCTGCTGCCCGTGCTGCGCTTCGAGCCCGACGTCGCCGCGCTGCGCTCCGGCCCCGTGCCGATCGCCGTCGGCGTGGGAGCGGACTCGGGCGGCGGCGTTCCCGCCGCGTCCGCCAGGGTGCTCGCGGAGCGGCTCGGGGTCGAGCCGCTCGTCTTCCCCGGTGACCACCAGGGCCTGGCGCTCGACGTCGCCACCTGCGCCGAGATCGTCCACAAGGCCCTCGGCTGACCCCGCCCGCGGGCCGGCGGCTCCGTCTCCACCGCCCCGATGCCCCTCCTCCGCGTCCGCGTCCGCCGCCGTAGGCTGACGTCGGCGCGGAGGCCGTTCGCGCCGGTGGGTGCCGGGGGGGTGCG
>NZ_JBFAOO010000342.1:0-4327 GCF_040675265.1 Microbispora sp. NPDC049633 | reverse complement strand
ACGCCACCTGCTGGATCGACGGCTGCCCCCTGCCCGCCACCAAGTGCCAGATCGACCACGCCGACAACTGGAGCACCGGCGGCCTGACCGACCTCGAACTCCTCGGCCCCGCCTGCCAGTTCCACAACCGCGACCGCTACCAACACCCCGACCACTACACCCGCCGCAAGACCGGCACAGACCGCTGGGCCTTCACCTACCACCACCCCGGCCACCACCCCGGCCACCACCCCAGCAGTGAGCCCGGCGGGTGCGCGAGTGAGGAGGATCGATGACCGGAGATCAGGACCCGAGACGCCAGGAGTGGAGATACTCCTCCTGCTCGACGGTGAGCGCGTCGATCGAGATGCCGGCCGCGGCCAGCTTGAGGCGGGCCACCTCGGCGTCGATGCCGGCGGGGACGTCGTACACGCCGGGCGTCAGCCGGGCCGACTCGCCCACCAGCCAGGCGACGGCGAGCGCCTGGGCGGCGAACGACATGTCCATCACCGCCGCCGGGTGCCCCTCGGCCGCGGTCAGGTTCACCAGGCGCCCCTCCGCGAGCAGCAGCAGCCTGCGGCCGTCGTCGAGGACGTACTCGTCGGTGTTGGGCCTGATCCCGAAGCGCACCTCACGCGCCATCTCCTCCAGCGCGCGCACGTCGATCTCGACGTCGAAATGGCCCGCGTTCGCGAGGATCGCGCCGTCCTTCATGACGGCCAGGTGCTCGGCCCGGATGACGTCGCGGTTGCCGGTGACGGTCACGAACACGTCTCCGGTCTCGGCGGCCAGGCTCATCGGCCGCACGTCGTAGCCCTGCAGGGCGGCGTCGAGGGCCTTGACCGGGTCGATCTCAGTGACGACGACCCTCGCGCCGAGGCCCTTGGCCCGCTCCGCGACGCCCCGGCCGCAGAAGCCGAAACCCGCCACGACGACGGTGCGGCCGGCCAGCAGGACGTTGGTGGCCCGCATGATGCCGTCGAGCGTCGACTGGCCGGTGCCGTACCGGTTGTCGAACATCCGCTTGGTCCGGGTGTCGTTCACCGCGACCATCGGGAAGCGCAGCGCGTTCTCCGAGGCCATCTGGCGCAGCCGGATGATCCCGGTCGTGGTCTCCTCGCAGCCGCCGATCACGTCGTCGAGGAGTTCGACCCGCTCGGTGTGCAGCGTGTTGACGAGGTCGCATCCGTCGTCCAGGACGATGTGCGGCGCGATGTCGAGCGTCTGGTGGATGTGCCGGTAGTAAGTCTCCATGTCCACGCCGGCGCGGGCGTGGACGGCGATGCCGTACGTCCTGAGCGCCTCGGCGACGTCGTCCTGCGTGGACAGGGGGTTGGACGCGGCCAGGGCGATTTCGGCGCCGCCCTCCCGCAGGGCCCCCATGAGCACCGCCGTCTCGGCGGTCACGTGCATGCAGGCGGCCACGCGCAGGCCGTCGAACGGCCTGTCGGCACCGAAACCGGCGCCGACCGCCCGCAGGACCGGCATCGACCGGGCCGCCCACTCGATGCGGCGCTCTCCGGCCTCCGCGATGCCCGCCGTGATGTCCGGCTGAATCACGCCGTCTACCTCCTGACGAGGGGCGCGGGCCCGGGCCCGCGCCCTCGTCGTGCGACCCGCCTGTCAGTAGCGGTAGTGGTCCGGCTTGTACGGGCCCTCGACGTCGACGCCGATGTACTCCGCCTGCTTCTTGCTGAGCGTGGTCAGCTTCACGCCGAGCGCGTCGAGGTGGAGGCGGGCGACCTTCTCGTCGAGGTGCTTGGGCAGCACGTAAACGCCGACCGGGTACTCCTCGGTCTTCGTGAACAGCTCGATCTGAGCGATCACCTGGTTGGTGAACGAGTTCGACATGACGAACGACGGGTGGCCGGTGGCGCAGCCGAGGTTCATCAGGCGGCCCTCGGCGAGCACGATGATCGAGTGCCCGTCGGGGAAGACCCACTCGTCGACCTGCGGCTTGATGTTGATCCGCTCGATGCCCGGGATGCGGGTCAGGCCGGCCATGTCGATCTCGTTGTCGAAGTGACCGATGTTGGACACGATCGCCTGGTGCTTCATCTGCGACATGTGCTCGGCGCTGATGATGCCGTAGTTGCCGGTGCAGGTGACGAAGATGTCCGCGATGCCGACGACCTCCTCCAGGGTGGTGACCTGGAAGCCGTCCATGGCGGCCTGGAGCGCGCAGATCGGGTCGATCTCGGTGACGATGACCCGGGCGCCCTGGCCGCGCAGCGCGTCGGCGCAACCCTTGCCCACGTCGCCGTAGCCGCAGACCACGGCGACCTTGCCGCCGATCAGCACGTCGGTGGCGCGGTTGAGACCGTCGATCACCGAGTGGCGGCAGCCGTACTTGTTGTCGAACTTCGACTTGGTCACCGAGTCGTTGACGTTGATCGCCGGGAACAGGAGCGTGCCGGACTTGTGCATCTCGTACAGCCGGTGCACACCGGTCGTGGTCTCCTCGGTGACGCCCTTGATCTCCTCGGCCACGCGGGTCCACCACTTGTCCTCGGAGACCGTACGGCGGAGCGTGTCGAGGATGACCGCCCACTCCTCCGGGTCGTCCTCACCGGCGACCGGCACGGCGCCGGCCTTCTCGAACTCCACACCCTTGTGGACGAGCAGCGTGGCGTCGCCGCCGTCGTCGAGGATCATGTTGGGGCCGGAGCCGTCGGGCCAGCGGAGGGCCTGCTCGGTGCACCACCAGTACTCCTCCAGCGTCTCGCCCTTCCAGGCGAAGACCGGGACACCGGAGGGGTTGTCCACCGTGCCGTCCGGGCCGACGACGACCGCCGCGGCGGCGTGGTCCTGCGTGGAGAAGATGTTGCAGCTCACCCAGCGGACGTCGGCGCCGAGCGCGACCAGCGTCTCGATCAGTACGGCGGTCTGGATCGTCATGTGCAGCGAGCCCATGATCTTCGCGCCGCGCAGCGGCTGCGCCGCGGCGTACTCCTTGCGGGTCGCCATGAGGCCCGGCATCTCGTGCTCCGCGAGGCGGATCTCTTTGCGGCCGAATTCCGCCAGCGAAAGGTCGGCGACCTTGAAGTCCATGAGTGTCTCCTCCATTGTCCGTCGGTGCGAGTTTAGGCGTCGCGGACGCGCCGACGCATACGGAGCCGTGCGAACCTGACACAAGAATGTGAGATTCCGTCGCCGACGGGTGCCGGAGGGCCGCCGGACTGTCTAGCGTGGACCCAGGAACGGGGACCGGAGGCACGATGCGCATCACCGAGGCGGCCAGGCGGCTCGGCATGTCTCCCCGGATGCTGCGCTACCGGGAGGCCCTCGGCCTGCTGCCGCCCGTACGGGACAGGGGCGCCCATCGGCGTTTCGGGCCCGACGAACTGGAGGCGGTGCGCCAGGCGATGGAGCTGGAGCGCCGGTTCGACGTCTCGCCGGCCGAGCTGGCCTTCGCGCTCCGGGCGCTGTCCGAGCCCGCGGTGGCCCAGGCCGTACGCGACCTCGGTGTGCGCATCGGGCGCATCCAGGCGCCGCGCCGGGCGCTGGACTTCGAGAAGGAGAAGGCCCTGCGGCTGCTGCGGCAGCGCTGAGTCAGCGCCGCTGAGTCAGGCGCCGACCACGAGGCGCAGGTCGTCGGCGCGCAGGATGTCGGCCGTAACGTACGGCTGCTCGCTCACGATGTCGGTCATCGTCAGCGGGACGTTCAGAGACGGCACCAGCCTGAGCGCTTTGACCAGGAGGTTCGGGTGCTCCGCCGTGAACTCCTGCGGCAGGCCGAGAAGCTTGGCGGTCATCTTCGTCGTGCAGATCACCACGTTGCCCTCGAAGGTGAACGTGCTGCCGGTCAGCGTCGTCGGGCCCATCGTCTGCGTGGGCCGCTCCAGCACGGCCTTGTCCATCGTGAAGCGGAGCATCTTGACCGTGCCGGTCGCGGTGGGCATCTCGACCACGCCGGTGAACTTCATCCCGGTCATGGTCAGGGAGGGCGCGCGGACGGCGGCCGTCTCGGTCGCGACCCGCACTGCCCCCGGCACGCTACCCCCGGGCGTGGACGAGTCCCCCGGTCCGCCCTCGCCGTCCTCCCCGGGCGACGGCGAGGGACTCCTCCTGCCGGTGAGGGACCCCACGGCGTCCTGCAGGCTCGTGGGCAGGTCGGTGGGCAGAGCCGTGGGCAGGGACGTGGGGACCGTGCTGGGCAGCACCCCGCCGAGGACGTCGGACAGACCGCTGGGAACGGCGCTCGGAACGACACCGGACAGGAGGGAGCCGCCCTGCCCGTCCGGACCGGGGTCCTTGGGCGCCATGGCCGTTCCGGCCGCCAGGATGGCGGGAAGCACGGCGATGGCCAGCGCCCTCGTCGCCGGGCCCGGGCCTCCGTCCCCGCGTC
>NZ_JBFAOO010000341.1:0-4347 GCF_040675265.1 Microbispora sp. NPDC049633 | reverse complement strand
CCGCGCGGTCGTACGCGGCGGTCGCCTCGGCCCACACCCGTTCGGCCGCGCCGGCGGTTGCGGTGGGGGTGGGGTCGAGGTGGCGGGCCTGGCGCAGGATGTCGGTCTCCAGGCGGCGCAGCCCCGGGCCGGGGTCCACGCCCAGCTCATCCACCAGCAGGGCCCGCGCCCGGCGCAGCACGGCCAGCGCGTCGCCCTGACGTCCGCCGCGATACAGCGCGAGCGCGAGCAGCCGCCAGGCCTCCTCGCGCCAGGGATGCCCGGCCGTGTGCGCGTCCAGGTCGGGCACCGCCTCGGCGGCCCGGCCCAGGGCCAGCAGCGCCTCGGCCCGGCGTTCGACCGCGTGCAGCCGCAGCTCGGCCAGGCGGGAGCGCTCGGCGCGGGCCCAGTCCTCGTCGGCGAACTCCGCGTAGGCGGGGCCGCGCCACCACCCCAGCGCCTCCTCCAGCCGCCCGAGCGCGTCCTGCGGAGGCAGCGCCACGGCGGCGGCCACCGCGTGTTCGAAACGCCAGGAGTCCACCGCGTCGGTCTCGGCCCGCAGCGCGTACCCCGGTCCCTCGGTGACCAGCAGCCGCGCGGGGGTGCGGGGCGGCCGGTCGGGTTCCAGCGCGCGGCGCAACGCCGCCACGAACGTCCGTACGGCCCCGAGCGCTCCCGCCGGAGGTTCGTCCCACAGGTCGTCGACCAGGCGGGTGACCGGGACGACGCGCCCGCGCGCGACGATCAGCCGGGCCAGCACGGCACGGTGCCGTGGCCCCTTCAGGGCGATCGCGGCGCCGGCGCCGTCCCAGGCCGTCACCGGCCCCAGCACCCCGAACGCGATCCCCACCTGCGGCTCCCCTCCAGGTCACGGCACCTGTCACGGTAGCGCGCTGACCGGATGCTCATTCACGCCCGGCAGCCTGGGGACACACCCGATCCCGCACAGAAAGGGAACGCGTCATGGCGCCCGTCCTTCCCGATTTCGACTACCTGCGCGTGCCGGTCGCCGACGGTGTGTCGCTGAACACGGCCGTCGCCGGGTCAGGGAGCCCGATCGTGCTGCTGCACGGCTTCCCCCAGACCCACCTCATGTGGCGGCACGTCGCCGCCGACCTGGCCGCCGGCCACACCGTGATCTGCCCCGACCTGCGCGGCTACGGCGACAGCGACAAACCGGCCGAGGCCGGTCCCGAGACCTATTCCAAGCGCACGATGGCCGCCGACGTCGTCGCCCTGGCCCGGGCGCTGGGACACGAGCGGTTCGCGCTGGCCGGGCACGACCGCGGCGCCCTGGTCGCCTTCCGCGCCGGGCTCGACCACCCGGCGGCCGTCAGCCACCTGGCCTGCCTCGACGTGCTGCCCACGCTGGACATGTGGGAGGTGATGCACGGCGCCGCCGCGGCGGTCGGGTTCCACCTGTACCTGATGGCGCAGCCGCCCGGCCTGCCCGAGCGGATGATCGGCGCGAGCGCGGACGCGTTCTTCGGTCACTTCCTCGATCTGTGGACCCTCGACCGAGGGGCGATCCCCGGCGACGTGCGCGCCGCCTACCTGGACGCCTGCCGGAAGGCGGTGCCCTCGATCGTGGCGGACTACCGCGCGTCGGCGGGGATCGACGTGGATCACGACCGGGCGGACCGGGAGGCGGGGAACCGGCTGCGGATGCCGGTGAGCGTGCTCCAGCAGGACTGGGGGGCCGCGCTCGGCTACGACGCCGGGGCGCTGTGGGGTGCCTGGGCCCCCGACCTGGCGCACTCCACGGTCGCCTGCGGGCATTTCATGGCCGAGGAGGCCCCGGCGGTGGTCGCCGGGGCCCTGCGCGCCCTGCTCATCCGCTGAGCCGCGGGGCCTGCCCCGTCGAGTCGCTCAGCAGGCGACGTCGGCGGGCGGGAGCGTCCCGGTGGTGAGGAAGGCGTCGACGGCGCCGTTGAGGCAGGCGTCGCCGAACGACGGGTACGGCGCGTGGGTGTGGGCGTCGATGGTCACCAGCCGCGAGCCGGGGATGTGCGCCGCGACGGCGCGGCTGTTGGCGACCGGGACGGCCACGTCACGCAGCGCCGCGGTCACCAGGACCCCGGGCGCGCGGTTGGCCGACAGCCGCACCGGCTCGTCCTTGATCCGGGGCCAGAAGGCGCACGGCGTGATGTTGGCGTTGGCCGGCCCGAACAACGGATACCGCGCGCTGTAGGAGGCGAGGTCGCGCAGGTAGTCGCGGGCGTCGCGCGGCCAGGGGCCGTCCCCGCACCGGTAGGCGATGTTGGTCGCGGTGTGGTTGTCGGCGGGGACGCCCGGCACCCCGGCGGGCGGCAGCGGCCGGAGGGGGAACGGCACGTACGGCTCCCGCCCGGCGGAGAGGTCGGCGAAGGCCGCCGCGACCAGCCCGAAAGTACGCTCGTCGTAGATGCCGGCGACGAGCAGCGACCCCAGTTCGCCGCCGGTCCAGGCGTGTCCCGCGACGACGAGGGGGCTCGTCGCGGCGCGGCGGATGAGCCCGGTGACGGCGTCGGTGACCTCCTGCGCGGTGGCGCCGAGGCCGTAGTCGGCGTCGCGCGCGGCCGTCCAGGCGGCGAAGGCGGCGGCCCCGGCCTCGAACGCGGGGGTGCGCGCCAGCTCGTACGGCCGCCACGCCGTGTCGCCGTAGGGCGGGCTGTCCAGCACGAACCTGTCCACCCGGCCGGGGAACAGGGTGCTGTAGGTCGCCCCGAGCATCCCCGCGTACGACCCGCCGAGGTAGGAGATCTTCTCCTCGCCGAGCGCGGCCCGGATGACGTCCATGTCGCGGGCCGCGTTCGCCGTCGTGGCGTGGGGCAGGGCCCAGCCGGCGGCGCGCACGCAGTCGCGGGCGTACGCGCGGGCCTCGGCGGCGTCGGCGGGGAAGCTTCCCGGAGTGGCGGTGCGCACCCAGTAACCGCCGGTCTCCTCCAGCTCCTGCCCGCAGCCGATGGGCGTGCTCCGCTCGACGAAGCGCATGTCGAAGCCGATCAGGTCGTATCGGGCCCGCACCTCGGGGGACAGCTGGGGCGCCAGGGCCGACGGCAGCGGCACGCCCGGCCCGCCGGGTCCGCCTCCGGTGGTGAGCAGCACGCCCCGGCGGCGGGCCGGGTCGGTCGCGGGCAGCCGCGAGATCGCGATCGTGATCGTCCGGCCGCGGGGACGGCGGTGGTCGAGCGGCACGGTGACCTCCGCGCAGCGCAGGGCCGGGTCGTCCACGCCCGCGCAGTCGCCCCAGCGCAGCTGCTGCCCGGGAGGCCGCGGCGGGCCCTGCCGTGTGTCCTGCCGCGTGTCCTCGCCCGGACGCGGCTGTGGCGCGAAGGCCGCCGCGCCCTGCACTCCCTGCACGTCCGCCGTCGCCGGGGCCGCCGCCACCGGCGAGAGCAGCACGACCGATGCCACAGTGGTTGCCGTGATCGCCGCGATCCGCGACGCGCCTGCCCAGTCCGCCATGCCGCACACACTGATCAACGGAAGCCGCGCGCGGCAACGGCCCGGGTCCGCGCAGCGGCCGCCGGGGGAGTGCGCGCTGCTCCGGGACGCGGCCCCCGTGCCCGGGCGTGAAACTTTCCCTCGCGCGTGAGACCGTGTCCGGATCGGACGGCCGGCTCCGACGTCCCTTGCGCGGCGGTGCGGCAGGCGCCCGCCGGAGAGGAGCGAACCGTGAAATACATGATCACGCTGTATGGCTCGCAGCAGGACTACGACGCCCTCGAGGGACGGCCGGGCCACACGCCCGCCTGGTCTGCCGACGACGTCGCGGCGATGCACGCGTTCATGACGGAGTGGAACGACGACCTGGTGAAGTCGGGCGAGTTCGTCGACGCCCAGGGCCTGACCGCCCCCGTCCACGCCCGCAGGATCCGGCTGCGCGAGGGCGTCCCCGTCGTCACCGACGGCCCGTACGCCGAGACCGAGGAGGTCCTGGCGGGTTACACGATCGTCGAGTGCGACAGCTTCGACCGGGCGACGCAGATCGCCGCGCGCCTGGCGCACACCCCGCACCCCGAGGGCGCGGCTCTCGCGCACGAGTGGTACGTGGACGTGCGTCCCATCGCCGAGTCGCAGCCCGAGCCGGAGCTGTGACGACGCCTCACGGCGATGCCGAGGACCTGCTGCGCGGCCTGGCGCCGCGGGTCCTCGGCGCGGTCGTGCGGCGGTACGGCCACTTCGACTCCGCCGAGGACGCCGTGCAGGAGGCGCTGCTCGCGGCCGCCGTCCGCTGGCCGGAGGACGGCCTGCCGGACAACCCGATGGGCTGGCTCGTCACCGTCGCCGGCCGCAGGCTCACCGATCTGCTGCGCGCCGAACAGGCCCGGCGCGGCCGGGAGGAGGCCGCCGGCCGACGGGCGCTGCCCGAGTGGCGGGCCGCGC
>NZ_JBFAOO010000340.1:0-4361 GCF_040675265.1 Microbispora sp. NPDC049633 | reverse complement strand
CCTGGCCGTCGCACTGGACGCCGCACCTGCCGCAGCACCTGCCGTCGCACTGGACGCCGCACCTGCCGTCGCACTGGACGCCGCACCTGCCGTCGCACTGGACGCCGCACCGGGTGTCGTGCCGGGCGGGGCGCCGCAGGCCCGCCCGCTGCTGGTGGTCGACCAGTTCGAGGAGATCTTCACGCTCTGCGCCGACGACGCGGAGCGCCGCCGGTTCGTCGAGGCCCTCCTCGGCGTCGCCCTCGACGCGGGCCGCGTCGTCCTCGTGCTCGGCGTGCGCGCCGACTTCCTCGCCCACCTGACCCAGCACCCCGCCCTGGTCGAGGCGCTCGGCGGCGAGGCGCAGATGCTCGTCGGGCCGGTGTCGTCGCCGGACCTGCGGGAGATCGTCGTACGGCCCGCCGCCCGGGCGGGGCTCACCGTGGCACCCGACCTGCTGGCCACGGTGCTGGCCGACGCCGCCGAGGAGCCGGGCAGCCTGCCGCTGGTCTCGCACGCGCTGCTGGAGACCTGGCGGAACGCCACAGGACCGAGGCTCACGCTGCCGGCCTACCAGGCCGCCGGCGGCGTACGCGGCGCGATCGCGCAGAGCGCGGAACGGGTCTACGGCGAGTTCGCCCCGCCGGAGCGGCAGGCGGCGCGAAGGATCTTCCTGCGGCTGACCGCGCTGGGAGACGGCACCGAGGACACCAGGCGCCCCATCTCCCGGGCGGAGCTCGTCGGCGTGGCCGACCCCGGCGTCACCGCACGCGTGCTCGACCGGCTCGCCGCCGCGCGACTCGTCGTCCTCGCGGAGGAGACGGTCGACGTGGCACACGAGGCGCTGATCAGGGCCTGGCCGCGGCTCCATCACTGGCTCACCGACGACCGCGAGAACCTGTTCGTCCACCGGAGGCTCACCGACGCCGCGCAGTTGTGGCGGGAGCTGGACCGCGACCAGGGGGCCCTGTATCGGGGCGCCCAGCTGCTCGCCGCCCGGACCTGGGCGGAGGACCGCCCGCAGGAGCTCAACGACACGGAAAGCGCCTTCCTGCGGGCCAGCCGCGCGCTGGAGGAGAGCGAGCGCATGGCGGCGAGGCGCCGCACCCGGCTGCTGCAACGCCTCCTGGCCGGGATGGCCGTGCTCTTCCTGCTCGCCCTGCTCGGCGGCGGCGTGGCAGTACGGCAGGGCGGCGAGGCCGCCCACCAGCGACTGGTCGCCCTGTCGCGGCAGCAGTCCCTGCAGGCCCGGTCGCTACTCGGCACCGACCCCGACCTCGCCGGCCTGCTGGCGATCGCGGCGTTCCGGCTCGACCCCGAGCCCGAGACGCGGGGCGCGCTGCTGAGCGTGTCGGCCGCCGCGCGCCGCCGCACCGAGCTCAACCAGGAAGGGCCGGCGATCTTCGGGCTGGCGTTCAGCCCGGACGGGTCGCGCCTGGCCTCGGCCGGCACCGACGGAGCCGTCGGCCTCTGGGACGTGCGGGCCCGCGAGCGGGTCGCCACGTTCCCCGGTCCTCTGACGCGCACGGAACCGGGGGAGATCCACGCCAGGGCGGCGGCGTTCAGCCGCGACGGCAGGCTGCTCGCCTCCGTGGTCAGGGACGCCGCGCTCGGATCGAGCAGGGGCGTGGCCGTGGTCTGGGACGTGGCCTCCCGCAGGCCCGTGTTCCTGCGGCAACGGGACAGGCTCACCGACGCGATGGCGCTGAGCCCCGACGGCACGAGGATCGCGGTCGGGGCCGGCGCGGGCGTGGTCGAGCTGTGGGACCTGCGCGACGGGAGCATGCGCGCGCTCAAGGGACACCGGGAGGAGGTCGTGGCTCTCGCCTTCAGCCCCGACCAGGCGTTCCTGGTGTCGGCCACGGGCGGAACCGAGAACCCCCTCGTGTGGGACGTCTCCTCGGGGGCGAAGGTCGCGGCGCTCGACGCCGTGAACGTCCACAGGCTGGGCTTCGATCCCGCCGGCGGGATCCTCGCCACGGGATCGTCGCACTACGGCGTGCGGTTCTGGCGGATCGCGCACGACCGGGTGACTCGACTGCCTGGGCTGCCGAAGAGGTCGCCGTACACCTGGGACATGTCCGCTCCGGTCGGCGGCCGGATCGCCGTCGCCGACGAGGACGGCCTGATCACGATCTGGGACGTGGCGCGACGGCAGCCCGTCGAGACCTACCAGGACAGAAGCCGCACGGAGACGCTGTCCCTCGCCCTGAGCGCCGACGGCTCGATCGCCTCGGGCGGGCTCGGCCGGACCATCGTGGTCCGCGAGCGCGCCGTTCCCCCGTTCAGCGGACACAGCCAGGCCGTGAACGACATCGAGATCAGCCCGGACGGCCGGCTCGTGGCGTCGGCGAGCAGCGACAGGACCGTCCGGCTGTGGGACGCGCGGGGGAATCCGGTCGCCACGATCGGCGACCATCCCGACCATGTGCGGGCCGTCGCCTTCAGCCCGGACGGGCGCCGGCTCGCGACCGTCACCCGCAGTCACACGCTCACCCTCTGGGACGCCGGCAGCGGACGCAAACTCGGCGCGGCCGCCTATCAGGGGCTCGGCGCGTCCACCGACGTCGCCTTCGATCCGCGCGGGCGCTTTCTCGTCGCCACCGCGCTCGGCCGGTTCCGCTGGGACGTCAGCGATCCGGGAAAGCCGGTCGAGGCGCCGTTCCCGGGCGGATACCTCGTCTCGGCGCTGGCGTTCAGCCCTCGCGAGCCGCTGCTCGCCACGACCGGCCCCGCCGGCGACCTCGTCGTCTGGGATCTGGCCCGGGACCGGGAGGTACGCGCCCTCAGGACCGGACAGGGCTCGGTGCTCGACGTCGCCTTCGGCCCGGACGGCACGTCGATCGCCACGGCGGGCGCCGACCGCACCGTCAAGCTCTGGGACACGCGGACCGGGGCGGGCCGTGGCACGCTGACCGGCCACACGGCCCCGATCCAGGTCCTCGCCTTCAGCCGGGACGGCCGTTCGCTCGCGTCCGCGGGGGACGACCGCACGATCGTCGTATGGGACCTCCGGACGATGCGGCCATCGGCCACGCTGACCGGTCACACGGCTCCGATCAGGGGCCTGGCCTTCACCGCCGACGGAGACCTGATCTCCGGTGGCGAGGACGGCAGGATCATCCGCTGGGGGCTCCGGCCCGAAGCGCTCGTCGGGCGGCTCTGCGCGGAGATCGGCCGCGGCCTCACCCGCGCGGAGTGGACCGCCTACTTCCCCGCGCTGGACTACCGCCCGACGTGCTGACCAGGTGCCGGCAAGAGCGCGCGGTCAGACGAACGTGAGCGCCATGGCGTCGGTGTGTCCCGACCAGTTCAAGGTCAGGCGCCAGCAGCCGGGCGTGGGCAGGCTGACCGACGAGGGCCCGGCGCCTCCCGTGATCTCGCGGGTCACCGAGGTCGTCGTCCCGTCGAGACGCGCCTCGATCGTCAGCGGCCGCATCGGCTGCTGCGGCAGTCGCGAGACCCACAGGATCTTGTTGCTTTCGTCGGGATCGGACGACGCCTTCGGCGGATACTCGAACAGCACGGCGAGTATGTCGCCACGCTCGCCGAACACGTGCGGAATCCCCGATCCGTCGTCGCTGAAGCCCGCGCGCGCCCAGGCCGGCAGCGCGTCCCGGCTGATCTCGGACGCGCACGAGCCCGACGGCCGCCCGGCGTCCCGGGCCTCGGGGGCCTGACCACCCGCCGCGCATCCGGCGGCCGCGACGAGTGCGCTCAGGGCGCACAGGCCCCGTCTGATCACCACACCGACCTCCTCGTGGGGAGCCCGCGGCCCGTCCCCGCCTGCGCGGGAGGACGGCGGGGCCCCCGTCGAAAACGCTGCGGCGGCTCCCGGCCTGCGAACGTCGTCCGTACCGGCGGCAGGGGTGCTGCCCGACCGGCTCCGCGTCCACGTCCGGGACCGCCGCGATGTCGTTCTCCATACGGTCGTGGGCCGCCTGAGGTTCCTTCACGCGGGCGCCACGTCACGAGTCAGCGCAGCGGCTCCCCTTCCGGCAGGGCCAGGGCGGGCAGCTCCGCCCGGGCGGGCAGCCCTTCCCAGTCCCCGGAGCAGGCCACGGAGGCGGCGCCGAGCAGGGTCGCCCGTTCGAGCCGGCCGTACGCGTCGAGCCCGTCGAGCCGCCCGGACAGGTATCCGGCGGTGAACGCGTCGCCCGCGCCGACGACGTCCACCACGGGCACCGTACGAGCCGGGACGTCGAACGAGGTCCGCGCGTCGTGGTAGCTCGCGCCCGCCGCGCCCCGCTTGACGACGACCTCCTCCACGCCGGCGTCCAGCAGGGCCGCCACGCGGTCGCGTTCGCCGTCGCCGTCCGCCACCAGGTCCAGCTCGTCGTCGGACGCGATCAGCACCGTGACGTACGGCAGCAGCGGGCGCA
>NZ_JBFAOO010000339.1:0-4379 GCF_040675265.1 Microbispora sp. NPDC049633 | reverse complement strand
GGGGATGTCGGTGCCGGCGCCGATGCGGGTCAGGGTTGCGGCGAGGGCGGCGTGGATGACCATGAACAGGCTGGCGTGGTGGGTGCGGGCCAGGTGGTTGAGGCCGTGGTGGGTGGCGGGGTCGATGGTGAAGCTCACGGTCCGGCCGCGGTGGGAGGCGACCGGGGGCCGGGGCCGGTCGGCGGGCAGGGGGAGTTGTTCGGGCAGGCCGGTCAGGGTGGTGGTCCAGTAGGCCAGCTGGCGGGCCTGCAGGCTGTCCGGGTCGTCGGGGTCGCCCAGCACCTCGTGCTGCCACAGGGTGTAGTCGGCGTACTGGACCGGCAGCGGCTCCCAGGCGGGGGCCTGCCCCTGACGCCGGGCGGCATACGCCGTCGCCAGGTCGGAGGCCAGCGGGCGCAGCGACCACCCGTCCCCGGCGATGTGATGCACCACCACCACCAGCACATACTCGGCGGGCGACACGACGAACAACGACGCGCGGATCGGCAGGTCGACCGCCAGATCGAAGGTGCGGCGGACCGCCTCACCGACCAGCCCGCTCACCTCATCCGGGGCCGCCTCAACCGTCACCGGCTCAACATGAGCCTGGTCAAGGATGTGCTGGTGGGGGATGCCGTCGATGTCGGGGAAGACGGTGCGCAGGCTCTCGTGCCGGCCCACCACGTCGTTCAACGCCGCCGCCAACGCCCGACGGTCGAGGTCACCGGTCAGGCGCAGGACCAGCGGAAGGTTGTAAGTCGCACTCGGCCCCTCCAGATGGTGCAGGAACCACAGGCGGCGCTGCGCGAACGACAACGGAATCATCAGTCCCCCATTTCATCGGCTGATTACATGAACTGCGTGGCTCGGCGTTCGGAAGACGCATGTTCCGTACGCCGAGCCGATCTCATCGCGGAAATCAGCCGCACTGTCCCACCTGTTCGGTGTGGAGCGAATGCGGCGGAAAGATTCAGAACAGATCCGTGACGAGGGCAATAATGACTTTGAATATTCCTTCGAACCTCAGGCGCTCATCCTGGCGAGTACGGCGTCGCCGAGTTGCGTGCCCGGCACGCCCAGATCCATGGGAAGGTCGAAATGGTTCCGGTCGCGTGCGACGAACGCGGTCAGAGCCGTCGCCCGTGGATATGCGGCAGCCACGAACTCGTGATGCTGCCGGGTGAACGCTGTCGTTTCGTTGTCGCCGATCGCGATGACCAGCGGTGGCAGCCGATCCGGCAGGAGGGTGATCGGGCTGTTGCGCACTGCCGCCGCGGCGTCGAGTCCGAGTGCGTCGTTGACGTAGGTCCCCCGAAGGGGATCGAGGTCGTAGACGCCGCTGAGTAGCGTCGCGCTGGCGAACACGTCCGCCGGATGCCTACCGGAAGGCAGCCAGTCGTCCGACAGCGCCATCGCCACCAGATGGGCGCCGGCGGAACTCCCGCTGAGATGGATCGAACCAGGACGTCCTGGAAGTTCGGGAGCCGTCCGCACCAGCCACCACAGACCTTCCCGGACCATGGTGACGATCTCGTCAAGCGAGTACAGCGGAGCGAGGCCGTAGCCGAGTGCGGCGAATCCCGCCCCGCTTTCCAGGAAGCCGGGCGCGGCGAACGACGACTCGTTTTTGCTCAACTCCTGCCAGTACCCGCCATGAATGTAAACCTGCAGGGGGCCTCCCCCGCACGGGGGCGGAAAGTAGTCGAGCAGTTGCTCCGGGCGCGGACCGTATCTGAGGCAGTGATGAGGAACAGCCCCGGCACGAGCCGCCGCGCTCCGCCGCGCGTACTCGTCGAGATACACCCTGATGTCAGGGACGCACGAGCTGGGAGAGTATTCGCGGTCGAGTTCGGCGCGGTCTGCCGACCGCGCCGACGCCGCCTCTCCGGCCCGCGGACCAGACATGTCAAGAGGCTGGGACACCGTACGTCATCCTCAGAACTCTGCGGCGGACACCTCGTCCGCGGCGACGGCGTCGCGCAGGCTCTTCGGCCGCATGTCCGTCCAGTTCTCCTCTATGTACTCCAGGCACTTGCCGCGCTCATTGGCGCCGAACACCACCTCCCAGCCGGCGGGAATCCGGCTGAACGTCGGCCACAGCGAATACTGCTCCTCGTCGTTCACCAGCACGTAGAACTGGGCCTCGTCGTCGTCGAAGGGGTTGGTCTTCACGTTCTTCTCCTTGGTGACGTGGAATGGATGGGGATTTCTGAGAAGGAATCGGTGAGAGGGGACGAGATCACCGGCTACCCGCGTCGCATCCTGCGCAAAGCGGGCCGTACGGGAGTGTCGGTTGTGGTCAGCGCACGGGACAGCCCACCCGGTGTGGGGGTCTCGAAGATGACCCGCACCGGGACCTCGGCGTCCAGTACGGCGCGGATGCGGCTGGTCAGTCGTGTGGCGAGCAGGGAGTGGCCGCCCAGGTCGAAGAAGTCGTCGTCCATGCCGACCCGCTCCACCCCGAGGACTTCGGCGAACAGGCCGCACAGGATCTCCTCCCGCGCGGTGCTGGGGGCGCGGTACACCGCAGTAGTGGCGAGATGCGGTTCGGGCAGCGCCGCGCGGTCCAGCTTGCCGTTCACCGTCAGCGGCAGCTGCTCCAGCACCACCACCGCCGACGGCACCATGTAGTCCGGCAGCACCGCCCGCAGATGCTCGCGCACCTCCTCCACCAGATCCCCGCCCCCGCCCGCGTGGACCGGCGTGATGTAGGCGACCAGGCGCTTGTCTCCGGGGCGGTCCTCCCGGACCACCGTGGCCGCCTGGGCCACCCCGGGGTGTGCCGCCACCGCGGCCTCGACCTCACCGGGTTCGATCCGGAACCCCCGGATCTTCACCTGGTGGTCGGCGCGTCCGAGGAAATCGAGCTGCCCGTCGGCACGCCAGCGCACCACGTCACCGGTCCGGTACATCCGCGACCCGGCGGGGTCGAAAGGACTGGCCACGAACCGCGACGCGGTCAACCCGCGCCGGCCCAGATAGCCCCGAGCCAGTGATCGCCCGGCGACGTACAGCTCTCCGGGCACCCCCACCGGCACCGGCCGCAGCGAATCGTCGAGGACATACGTCCGGCAGTTGTCCACAGGACGGCCGATCGGGGGGTGTGCGCTTTCCTCTTCATCACCGGATCCGATCGTCAAGGTCGCCGCGGTGACCACATGAGTCTCCGCCGGGCCGTAGTGGTTGTGCACTCGCCGGCCCGGACGGCGTGCCAGGAACTCGCGCAGCCGCCCCTCGATCACCAGTGCCTCGCCGGCCTGCGCGACGTCGACCAGATCCGGCAGGCTCATGCCCTGGTCCTGGGCCGCATCGGCCAGCGCTTCGAGAACGGGGGCGGGGGCGAACAACTCGTTCACCCGATGACGGTCCAGCCAGGAGACGAACTGGGCCGTGTTGAGCCGCGTCTCGGCATCGGGTACGGCGAGGGTCTTGCCGGACAGCAGCGCCGACAGGATCTCCTGAGCCGCCACATCGAAGCTGATCGTGGTGAACTGCGCCACCGTGCTTCCACGGTCTCCGGGCAGGGTACGTCGGTGCCAGGCCAGCAGGTTGACCAGCGCGTCAGCCGGCATGACGAGCCCCTTGGGCACGCCGGTGGAGCCGGAGGTGTAGATGACGTAGACGGGATGCTCTGGCCGCAGAGGACTGACCCGGTCGCCGTCTGTGAGATCGTGATCGCTGAGACCTGCCAGCCGTGCCGTGGTCTTCTCTTCGTCCAGAATGAGCCGGGACATGCCCTGCGGCGGCAGGACAGGGGTTTCTGTTGTGACGATCGCCGACACCGGACAGGCGTCCTCCACCATCAGACGGATGCGCTCGGCGGGATAGTCGGGATCGACCGGCAGATAGGCCGCCCCGGTCTTGAGCACCGCCAGCAAGGCGACGATCAGATGCTCGGAGCGGGGCAACGCCAGCGCGACGGTCCGTTCGGGACCCGCTCCGTGCTCCACCAGCAATCGAGCAAGCCGATTGGCGCGTGCGTTCAGCTCCGCGTAAGTGAGCATGCGCTCCCCGAACACCACCGCCGTCGCATCGGGCGTACGTGCCACCTGAGCCTGGAACAGCTCCGGTAACGTCGCCGGCGGGTACTCCCGTGCGGTCGCGTTCCAGTCCTCCAGCACGCGCTGCCGCTCGACCGCATCCAGGACATCGATCTCACCCAGCCGCATGTCGGGGTCGGCCGCCACGGCCGCCAGCACCCGCTGTAACCGGCGTACGAGGGCCTCGATCGTGCCGGAGTCGAACAGGTCCGTGGCGTATTCGACGAATCCGTCAAGCCCGTCGCCGCCCGGCGAGCTTTCCCAGAGGTAGATCGACAGGTCGAATTTGGAGGTGTTGGTGGTGGTGTCGTGGGGGGTGGCGGGCAGGTCGTGGAGGTGGAGGTGGGGCAGGGGGGTGTT
>NZ_JBFAOO010000338.1:0-4405 GCF_040675265.1 Microbispora sp. NPDC049633 | reverse complement strand
GCGGGCGGCTGTCCGGCCGCGCCGACCGACAGGGCGATCGCCGCGGTGAGGGCGATCGGGAGCGTTCGCGTTCGCACGGGTCTCCTCTCGAGTCCCTGGGGGGTTCTGGGGCCGCCGGATGCGAGGGGGAGCAGCCCGTCGCGGCCAGGGCATCACGCTGGCCAAGACCCGGCCCGGGAACAAGAACGCGATTCGCCGGAGCGCCGCGGGGACGCGTTGAGCAGCCACACTTCGGGACCGCCCCTGGAAGTTTCACGACCCGGCCGCGCCGGACGCGTCACAGCGTGCGGCGGAGCCACTCCTCGACGCCCGCCACGTGGACCGTCGCCCACGCCCTGGCCACCTCCGGCCTCCGGGTCGCGATCGCGTCGCAGATCATCACGTGCTGCTCGCGGGTGTCGTCGAGCACCCCCTCCTGGGTGAGGCCGCGCCACACCCGGGCGCGCGTCGTCGGCCCGGAGAGGCTGTCGAGCAGCGAGCAGAGCACCGGGTTGCCCGACCCCGCCGCGATGCGCTGGTGGAACCGCAGGTCGTTGGCGACCAGCTCCTCCACGCTGGGGTCGTCCGGCAGCGCGTCGAGGATCGCGCGCAGCTCCTTGACGTCCTCGTCCGGCATGTTGATCGCGGCCATCGCGGTGGCGGCGGGCTCCAGGACGCGCCGCACCTCCAGGAACTGGAGCACGGTGTCGTCGCGGTGGAAGTCCACGACGAACGACAGCGCCTCGAGGAGCAGGTGGGGCTGGAGACTGGTGACATAGGTGCCGTCGCCCTGCCGGACGTCGAGCACGTTGATCAGAGCGAGGGCGCGCACGGCCTCGCGGAGGGAGTTGCGGGACAGGCCGAGCCGTTCGGCCAGGTCGGCCTCCTTCGGCAGCCGGTCACCCGGAGCGAGCTCGCCCGACGTGATCATCTGCTTGATCTTGTCGATCGCCGCGTCCGTGACCGCCACAGCCACCTCCACCGTTTCCTCGCGAACGAGGCGCACACATCCGATGTCCAGCAGTGTAGAGGTGCGCGATGCGCCGTGCCGGGCCGGGCTCCGACGGTGTGACGCCACTTCGCGGCACTCGGATGGCGATCGGCGGCACCGGGCACGTCCGATCTCCTGTCCCGCCGGGCCGCGGTGTGGCCGCTTTCAGGGTTTGCGGCCGACGCCGCCCTCGACCACCATCCGGGTGGGCACGGAGTCCATCGCGGGCCGCCACCGCTGCACCGGCACCATGCCGGGCTCCACCAGATCGAAGCCGTCGAAGAACCGCAGGAGTTCGCCGCGGGTGCGGAACGTCGAATGCGCGGGAGTGCCGGCCGTCGCGGCCTTCAGGTCCTCGACGGCTTCGGCGTCGCTCTCCGCGGCCATGTTCGAGACGGCCACATGGCTGCCGGGCGCCATGCGATCGCGCCACCGGGCGACGATGCCGTGGGCGCCCTCCTCGTCGGAGACGAAGTGGAGAACGGTGACGAACAGCACTCCGACGGGTTCGTCGAAGTCGATCAGCGCACGGAGGGCGGGATGGTCCATCACCGCGTCTGGGCGGCGGATGTCCTCCTCGATGGTCGCCACATGGGCGTCGGCCGTGAGCAGGGCGTCGTTGTACACCTTCACGAGCGGGTCGTTGTCGACGTAGACGACCCGCGCGGACGGGTGGACCTCCCGGGCTATCTCGTGCACGTTCGGCGACGTCGGGATGCCCGCACCCAGGTCGACGAACTGCCGGACGCCCTGGGCGGCCATGAACCGCACCGCCCTGGCGAGGAAGGCGCGGTTCGCCTTCGCGACCGATCGCGTGTCGGGCGCGAGCGACAGGAGCCTGCCCGCGACCATCCGGTCGATCTCGTAGTTGTCCTTGCCGCCCAGCAGGTAGTCGTACACGCGGGCGGGACTGGGCACCCTGGGGTCGGTGCCGGCCGGTATCTCCGCCACAGCCGCCTCCCGTCCCGCCGATGTCCTTCCGGAGATCATAGTCCGGGGCCGTGCCGTACGGCAGGCCCCGGGTGGGCGGGGTGGTTCACGGCGGCCGCGCGGCGAGAAGGGGCGACCGGCCCGGGCCGGGACATGGGCGACCGCCCCCGGGCTGGGAGCGGTCGCGGACGCGGCGTACCGGCATGTCTTGAGGCCGCCGGCGCCGGAGGCCGGGACGGGGCCGGCGCTCCGGTGCCGCGCGTGGTCAGGCGCGGGTCCAGCGCTGGTTGGCCTGGCCGTTGCAGGTCCAGATGATGACCTTGGTGCCGTTGGCGGTGCCGCTGTTGTAGGCGTCCAGGCACTTGTTCGCGCCTACGGCGGTGATGGTGCCGTCGGCGTTGAGGCGCCACTGCTGGTTGTTCTGGCCGTTGCAGTCCCAGATGATCACGTTGGTGCCGTCGGCGGTGCCCCGGTTGGACACGTCCAGGCACTTGTTGCCGTAGACGCGCAGCTCACCCGAGCCGGTCGGCGTCCACTGCTGATTGTTCTGGCCGTTGCAGTCCCAGAGCTGCACCTGGGCGCCGTTGGCCTGCGAGACACCCGCGACGTCGAGGCATCGGCCCGACCCCACCCCCTTGATCGCGCCGGTTCCGGTGGGGGTGGGCGTGGGGGACGGCGTGACCAGGCCCCCTCCGCTCACGACGTACATGGCCGCCCCGTGTCCGGGCACCTGCGCGCTGATCGTCCCGGACGAGGAGCCGGTCGTGTGCGCCCACAGGTCGCGTACGGAGTAGGAGGAGGCGGAGCCGAGCCCGAGGGCGGAGGCCGTGGTGGACACCGTCGCCGCCGAGGTGCCCCGGTTGAGCAGCACGACCGCGACCGAGCCGTTGGACATCGGCTTGCGCCACACCTCCAGGTTCCCGTTGTCGCTGATCTTGTGGCCCTGCCTGCCGCCCCAGTCCTGGTTGACGGCGATGACCTCGGTGTTGGTGAGGATCGTGCGGGTCTCGGCGCTCATCGAGCGGATGTCGTTGCCCGCGATGAGCGGTGCGTTCAGCAGCGACCACAGGCTGAAGTGCGCCCGCCCCTCGGTCGCCGTCAGCGAGCCGACCCCCACCTCCAGCATGTCGGGGTCGTTCCAGCCGCCCGGCCCCGAGTACGCCTCCAGGCCGACCTGCTGGTCCAGGATGCCCATGACCGAGTTCCAGTTCGCCTGGATGTCGCCCGTCGTGCGCCAGGAGTTGCCGGTCTGCATCCCCCAGGTCCAGACGCTCTCCTGGCCCCAGTTGCACAGGCTGAACAGGATCGGACGCCCGGTGGCGGCGAGCGCGTCGCGCATCGCCGTGTACCGCTGCTGCCCGTTCTTGCCCTGGTGGTCGCCGCAGTTGTCGTACTTCAGGTAGTCGATCCCCCAGGAGGCCCACAGGGCGGCGTCGCGCCGCTCGTACCCCAGGCTGGCCGGGTAGCCCGCACAGGTCGTCGTCCCGGCCGAGGAGTAGATGCCGAGCTTCAGGCCCTTGGAGTGGACGTAGTCGGCCAGCGCCTTCATGCCGCTGGGGAACTTCTGCGGATCGGCCACCAGGTCGCCGCTCGCGTTGCGGCTCTTGGTGGACCAGCAGTCGTCGATGTTGACGTAGGTGTAACCCGCCGCCGCCATGCCGCTGGACACCATGACGTCAGCGGTCTGCCGCACGAGCGTCTCGTTGACGTTGCAGCCGAAGCTGTTCCAGTCGTTCCACCCCATCTGGGGCGTACGGGCGAGCCCGTTGTCGAGCGCGGCGGCCGGTGACGTTGCGCCGCCGGCCGCGACGAGGGACCCGGCGGCCAGCACCGCCGCCAACGTCCACCGAACGATCCTGTGCATCTGACTCCTTAGCCGCCGAAGAACGGTACCGGGTCTGATAGCGATAACATTTCCGGCCACGCGTCCGGGTGGTTGGTGGTGTGCGGCGGAGCCAATACGACGCCGCCGGTCCCGTCAAGAGGGTTCGCCGGGCGTGCTCCCGCCGGACGCGGCGCCGCCTGCCCTCACGGGCGCACGGTCGTGGGATCGGCAGGCGGGCCGCCTGAAAGTTTCACATTCAGGGGTGCACGCCGAGGGTTTCGGAACGTTACCGCGACCGGCTCGTCATCGCCGCAGGAAGGCGACTCTCGGGGGTGACGAGGACACGAAACTTTCCGGATACGGTCTTGACATGTTTCGTGGCGGTTTCTCACACTGAGCCCGGGCGGCATCCCGCCGGGGCAGTGGTGGGCGGCGGGACCGCCGCCCGTGGCGCGCCCCCGGTGCGGTAGTCGTGCCGGTCGTGTGCCGGTTCACGCGGTGTCCCGCGTCCCCGTTCGACGTCATCCGATTCGGATGGCGGCACCACAGTTTTTGTTAACGCTAACAAAGCGAGATGTCCAGGAGGCCACGTGTCCCCCTCGTCCCTCAGCCGGCGCCGACTGCTCCAGGCCGCCGGCGTCGCCGTCGTGGCCTCCGCCGTCGGAGACGTCGCCGGCGCC
>NZ_JBFAOO010000337.1:0-4448 GCF_040675265.1 Microbispora sp. NPDC049633 | reverse complement strand
AGGCCGCGGCTCTGATGGTGCTTTCCAGGCTGTATCTGGACTGCGGTGACCCGCTCCGCGCGAAGGCCGGTTTGGAGCGCGGCGTGCGATGCGCGGCCCGCCCCCCGGGCTATGCTCGCTCCCGGACAGGGGAGAGGTGCATGGCGGTGCTGATCGACCGGCCGAACTGGCCGGGGCCCCGGGGGCTGCTGTGGTCCCACCTGGTCAGCGACTCCTCGCTGGAGGAGTTGCACGAGTTCGCCCGCCTGCTCGGCGTGCCCGCGCGGGCCTTCGACCGCGACCACTACGACGTGCCGGAGACGGTCTACGACCGGGCCGTGGTCCTCGGGGCCGAGCCTGTCGGCAGTAAGGAACTGGTGCGCCGTCTGCGGGAGGCGGGCCTGCGCCGGCCGAAGACCCGCCCGAGATCTACACTGTAAAGGCGTCCGGCCGGTCATCGAACTCGGAGGCGGGCCAGCTCCCCGGCGAGGTTCTCGCGCGCCCGCCGCTCCCACAGGTCGCGGGCCACAGAAGTGCCGAACAGGCGGGGCTTGCCGAGCAGCTCCCGCAGCACCGCGGCCCGTCCGGCGCGGAAGGCGTCGTCCGGCACGTGCCGGTACTCCTCGCGTACGGCCCCCGCGTACGCCTCGTACGCCCCGGGCGGCGCAGCGAGGATCGCCAGGTCGGCGTCGCACAGGACGGCCGCGTTCACGTCGCCGGGCTCGTAGGCGTGCCCCGCCGTCAGCCGCACGAGCCGGGCGACCTCCCGCACACGCTCCGCCGGCAGGCCGCAGGCGGGCAGCCGGGCCTGGGCGAGCTGGGAGCTGCGCTCCTCGTCCCACCCCGGCCGCCCGTCGTAGACGGCGTCGTGGAACCACGCGGCCAGCCGTACGGCGCCGGGGTCCTCCGCTTGGGCGGCGAGCGGCTCGATCGCGGTCAGGACCGCCCGCAGGTGCGCGGTCGTGTGGTAGCGCCGGTGCGGCTCCGCCCAGCGGGCGGCCAGTTCGGCGGCGAGGGCCCGCCCGGCCGGCGAGCGCGTGAGGCAGGAGGGCGGCGCCGGAGTCTGATCGTCGCTCACGCTCCGACCCTAAGGGTCCGGACACTGAGCGTCCGGGCACTGGGTGTCCGGGCACGCGCGGGCTTCAGGCCGTGCGGGCCGTGCGCCCCCGGACGAGGCCGGGCACCGCCGTGAGGAGGGCCAGGACGACGACCGCGCAGCCGTACACGGTGGCCGTGGCCCGCAGGCCGAGCGACGGCACCGCGAACCCCGCCGCGACCGCGGGCACGCTGAAGGCGAGGTAGCTGACGACGTAGACGGACGCGAACATCCCGGCCCGATCGGCGGGGCCCGCCAGCGCCGCGAGCGAGCGGAACGCGCCGAGGAAGGCGCTGCCGAACCCGCACCCCGCGACGACCGTCCCGGCGAAGAACATCGGCGTGGACGCGGCGGCGAGCGCCAGCAGGGTCAGGCCGGTCCCGGCGGCGAGCACCAGCGACCCGCCCGTCATGACCCTCCTCGCCGGCAGAACGTGCACGGCCAGCGACGCCACGGCCCCGGCGGCGGTGAGCGCGGTGACGACCAGCCCGCCGACCAGGTGGTCGGGAATGCGCAGGACGCCCGCCGTGAGCGAGCCGCCCAGCGACAGGTAGAGCCCGCCCATCGCCCACGTGGCGACCAGGCAGGGGACGGCCGCCGCGAACGCGCCGCGGGCGGGCCGTGGCACGGCCACCCGCGGGCGCAGGGAGACGAGCGCGTCCCGGCCTCTGCCGGGCCGGGGCGCGACCGGCTCGGGCAGCAGCGTCATCGCGGCCGCGAGCAGCGCGAAGACGGCCGTGAGCAGGACGAATATCGCCGTCGTCGGGGTCGCCGTGTAACGCACGAACAGTCCGGCGCCGAGCGCTCCCGCGGCCAGGCCGCCGGTCGGCGCGACGCCGTTGACCAGCGCGCCCAGCTGACGGACGCGGTGCGATCCCGGCTGCAGGTCCACCAGGCCCGCGCTGATCGCGCCCGTCGCCGCGCCGGTGGCCAGGCCCTGCACCGCCCTGGCCAGCAGCAGCGGCCCGACGCCGTCCGCGGTCAGGAACGCGACCATGGCGCCCGCCTCGGCCAGCAGGGCCGCGACCAGCACGGGCCGCCTGCCGACGTGGTCGGACAGCCCGCCGACGGTGAGCAGCGCGACCAGCAACGCGAGGGCGTAGACCGCGAAGACGGCGGTCAGCGTGGCCGCCGAGAACCCCCAGCGCTGCTGGTAGATCACGTACAGCGGGGAGGGGACGCTCGCGGCGACCATGAACGCCACCAGGGACCCGGCGAGCAGCCAGAAGCCGGCGCCGCGGGAGATCCGGCCGCGAGCCCTCGTCCCCACGGCGGCGTCATCGCCCCGTCCGGGTTCCGGACCCGGTGTCCGCGCGTCCTGATCCGCCTCCAGGATGGTCGCCGGCGTCGCGCGGTCCCCCGATGTCGTCATCACGGCACTCCCATGGTCGATGGTTCCAGAATTTTCGAACCGTCACACCGTACGACGAGGTGCCGATTAGTTCAACTATTATCGAACCATGCCTGGAGCCCGGGACCTGCCGCACCCCGACACCACGACGCTGGTGCTGACCGACGTGCTGTTCGCGCTCAGCGACCCCTCGCGGCTGGCGCTCGTACGGCGGCTCGCGCAGGGGCCGCTGGAGGTGGCGGCGTGCCAGCCCACCGGGGGAGAGGTGCCGAAGTCGACCCTGTCGCACCACCTGAAGACCCTCCGCGAGGCCGGCGTGATCCGCAACGTCCCGGATGGCCGGCAGCGGTACGTGAGCCTGCGCAGGCAGGACCTGGACGAGCGCTTCCCCGGCCTGCTGGACGCCGTGCTGGCCGCGTCCCCGCAGTGAGGACGGGCAGATCTGTGCGATCGTGGCGACACGGAGCCCTGTGCCGCGCCCGGGTTTGGCGGATTCGGCCAGAGCCTCGCCGAACGCCCCCCGCGTAGCCTGTCCGTGTGCTGCGGCGGACGACCACCATCTCGGACATCGACGCGCCGGCGAGGCTGGCGGAGCTGCTCGACCACCACGACTACCTGGCCGACGAGGGCGTGACGACCGCGGCCTACCTCGCCCTGAGGATGGGACGGCCGCTGTTCCTGGAGGGCGAGGCGGGCGTCGGCAAGACCGAACTGGCCAAGACGCTGGCGGCGATCCTGGAGGCGCCGCTGATCCGGCTGCAGTGCCACGAAGGCCTCGACGCCGCGCAGGCCATGTACGACTGGGACTTCCCGCGCCAGCTCCTGCACCTCAAGGCGGCCGAGGCGGCCGGGGTGGCGGACGTCGCGGCGCTGGAGGGCGAGATCTACGACCGGCGCTTCCTCATCGCCAGGCCGCTGCTGCGGGCCCTGGAGACGCAGCCCAGTGTGCTGCTCGTCGACGAGATCGACCGGGCCGACGACGAGTTCGAGGCGTTCCTGCTCGAAGTGCTGTCGGACTTCACGATCTCGGTGCCGGAGATCGGGACGATCAGCGCGGCGACCCCGCCGGTCGTCGTCCTGACCTCCAACCGCACCCGCGAGGTGCACGACGCGCTCAAACGGCGCTGCCTCTACCACTGGCTGGAGCACCCGGGGTTCGACCGGGAGGTGGCGATCCTGCGGCGGCGCCTGCCCGGATGCGCCGAGCGGCTCGCGGCGGACGTGGCGCGGGCGGCCGGCCGGATGCGCGAGGCCGGCCTGCTCAAGCCGCCCGGCGTCGCCGAGACCCTCGACTGGACCGAGGCCCTGCTCACGCTCGGCGCGACGGAGCTCGACCCCGCCCTGGCGGCCGCCACGCTGGGCGCGCTGCTCAAGCACCGGGAGGACCAGGAGACCGTACGGGCGATGGGGCTGCTCACGCCGGGCGGCGGCCGTGGCTGACGGCGTCGCAGGCCGGAGCGGGGCCGGCCGGAGCGGGGCCGGCTCCGGGCCGGTCGCCGTGCTGGCCGGGTTCGCCCGGGCGCTGCGGGCGGCCGGGGTGGCGGCCGACCACCACCGCACCCAGAGCTTCCTCACGGCGCTCGGCCACCTCGACGCGGCAGACGGGCGCAACGTCTACTGGGCCGGCCGCCTCACGCTGTGCGCCGGGCCCGACGACCTGCCCCGCTACGACCGCTGCTTCGCCGCCTACTTCTCCGCGGCCTTCCCCGCGCCGCGCCGGGTGCGCGCGACCACCGTGTCCGTGACCCGCCCGGTGGCCACGCCGCACGGCGCGGGGGAGCCGGAACCCGCGGGCGAGCCCGGCGCCCCTCCGGCCACGGCGAGCGAGGCCGAGGTGCTGCGGCACCGGGACGTGGCGCGGATGAGCGAGGCGGAGCGGCGGGAGGTGCACCGCCTGCTCGCGCTGCTGCGCGGCGCGCGGCAGCCGCGCAGGTCGCGGCGGTACCGCCCGTCGTCCCACGGCGGTGCGACCGACGCCCGGATGGACGGTCAGGGACCAGATCGCCCACCTCACCTTCGTCT
>NZ_JBFAOO010000336.1:0-4487 GCF_040675265.1 Microbispora sp. NPDC049633 | reverse complement strand
GCCCTGGATGTCCAGCAGCTCGGTGAACATCGGGATGACCAGGGACAGGGTGAGGTACCCGTGGGCGATCGTGCCGCCGAACGGGCCGCCTGCGGACCTGACCGGGTCGACGTGGATCCACTGGTGGTCACCGGTGGCGTCGGCGAAGGTGTTCACCCGCTCCTGGGTGATCTCCAGCCACCCGCTGTGACCGAGGTCCTTGCCGGCCAGCGCCCTGATCTCGTCGAGCCCGTACGCCGTGATGGTCATGCGTCCGTCGTCCTCTCCTGCGCGCCGAGCCCGAGCAGGCGTACGGCGTTGTCCTTCAGAATCTTCGGGCGGACCTCGGGCTTGATCTCGAGCTTGTCGAAGTCGGCGAGCCAGCGGTCCGGGGTGATCACCGGGTAGTCGGAGCCGAAGAGCACCTTGTCCTTCAGCAGCGTGTTGGCGTACCGCACGAGCTGCGGCGGGAAGTACTTCGGCGACCATCCGGACAGGTCGATGTAGACGTACGGCTTGTGCGTGGCCACCGCCAGCGCCTCGTCCTGCCAGGGGAACGACGGATGGGCCAGGATGATCCGCAGCTCCGGGAAGTCCACGGCCACGTCGTCCACCAGCATAGGGTTGCCGTACTTGAGCCGGATCCCGCCCCCGCCGGGGACGCCCGCGCCGATGCCGGTCTGGCCGGTGTGGAACAGCGCCGGGACGCCCAGCTCCTCGATCGCCTCGTACAACGGGTACGCCACGGGGTCGTTGGGGGCGATGCCCTGGATGCTCGGGTGGAACTTGAACCCGCGCACGCCGTGCTCCTGGACCAGCCGCCGCGCCTCGCGCGCGCCCGCCCTGCCCTTCCACGGATCGACGCTGGCGAACGGGATCAGCACGTCGGCGTGCTCCGCGCAGCTCTCCGCGACCTCCTCGTTGGAGATGCGCGGGTGCCCGGTGGCGTGCTCGGCGTCCACGGTGAACACCACCGCGGCCATCTTCCGCTCCCGGTAGTACGCGGCCATCTCCGGGATGGTGGGCTGGCGGTGCCCGTGGGCCTTGAAGTAGTCCTCCGAGGCGCCGAACAGCTCGGGGCTCAGCGAGCCGTGCCCGTCCTTTGAGATCTCCGCGTGGGTGTGGACGTCGATCGCGACCAGATCGGCGACGTTCATGACGGCCATGTCAGGCTCCCTGCGCGTCCGAGGCGGGAGCCTTCGGCGCGGGGATGCCGTACGTCTCCGGCTCGGCGCCGACGCCCGACTGCCAGGAGGCGGCGATGCTCTCGGCCGTCCAGCCGCCGTCGGCGAACGCGACGGACTTCTCGCTGGGGTGCGACCACAGCGCGAGGCGGTCGCCGCCGATCCCGATCGCCTGGCCGGTCACCCCCGCGGAGGCGTCCGAGGCGAGGAACACGACGAGCCCCGCCACGTCCTCGACCGTGCCCAGCCCCTCGTCCTTGCGCAGCCACTCGGGGAACGGCTTCCCGGTCCGCTCGGACTCCTCGATGATCGGCGCGAACACGGGAATCGTCTTGGTCATCTCCGTGGCCGCCACCGGGACGACCGCGTTCACCGTGATGTTCGCCCTGCCCAGCTCCATCGCCCAGGTCCTGGCCATCGCCACGATGCCGGCCTTGGCCGCCGCGTAGTTGGTCTGCCCGAAGTTCCCGCGCTGGCCGGCCGGCGAGGAGATCAGGATCAGCCGGCCGCCGCTCCCCTGCTCACGCATCCGGATCGCCGCCGCCCGCGCGCAGGTGAACGTGCCGCGCAGGTGCACGTCGATCACCGCGTCGAAGTCGTCGTCCGACATCTTCCACAGCACCCGGTCGCGCAGGATGCCCGCGTTGGTGACCATCACGTCGAGCCGGCCGAACTCCTTCACGGCCGTGTCGACCAGCCGCTCGGCCACCTCGGCGGATCCGACCGGGGCGACGACGCTCGTCGCCCGGCCGCCGTTGCCGGTGATGGCGTCGACGACCTGCGCCGCCGCTTCGGCGTCCACGTCGTTGACGACCACCGCCGCTCCGGACGCGGCCAGTGCCTCGGCGTACGCGCGGCCGAGCCCTCGGCCCGCACCTGTAACGACGGCGACCTTGCCGGAAAGATCCATGGGACTCCCCCTGAGTTGTACGCGATTGATTCGGAATATATGCACTCTTATGACGATCGTCAAAGAATTGCCCAACATTCGGGCGACACGGGTCCGCGTGGCGAAGCGATGCCGGGAGACGATCGAGGTCAGGCCAGGACGACGTCCTCCAGCCACTGACCGATGCGCTTGACGACCTCGTCGTCGAAGGTGCGGGCGTCGACGTTGTCGGCGTGGATCTCGATCACCGGGAACCCGGCCGCCTCCAGCGCCCTGGCGGTGAAGTAGCTGCCGCGGGGGTCGTCGGAGACCAGGTGGACCACGCCGTCGATGCCGTGCAGGCGAGCCTCCTTCACGTACCACTCGCTCGACCACGGCGGGGTGTAGAGCTGGTCGCCGAAGGCGGCGAAGCGTGCCGCCAGCGCCCTCATGGGGTCGTCGCCGTAGCGGATGTACCCGTCGGCGGCGATGGCCAGGTACATCGACCAGACGAACACCGCGCCGTACTGCTCCTGGAAGCGCTGGTAGAAGCCCATGTCATACCAGAGGCCACGGCCGATCCACATCAGCCGGGCCCGCTCGTCCGGGCACGCGGCCTGGCCCGTGTCGACCCGCTCGCGCACCTCCTCGTAGAAGCGCCTGGCGATGTCCCTGGCCCACTCGGTGCCGCGGTGCCACTGCGGGAGCATGACGCTGGGGATGCTGTCGACGACGCCGAGCGGCGCGGGCCGGGTGCGGGCGATGAGGTCGCGGGTCTTCCTGTTCCACTCCTCCTGCTCGTCGACCAGGGCCATCACCTCGCGGAAGCGGGACTCGCTGAACCGCCTGCCGGTGGTGGTCTCCAGGAACCTGACGAGGTTCTCCAGCTCCGCGGTGAGCAGGTCCAGCCTGGCCGGGCCGACGGCCTGCTCCCAGCGGTGCGGCATCAGCTCCCACCAGTTGACGGGGACCTCGTTCTCGGCGGCGTTCTCCAGCGGGTAGAAGGTGACCCCGGGCTCGTGACCCCAGATGTCGAAGACCTTGCGGGTGATGTCACCGGTGGCGTCCCCGACGACGATGTCCGGTTTCGGCAGGCCACCCCAGGGGCCGGCCTCCGGTTCCGGATCGAAGGCGGAGCCGAGGGTGACCGAGTTGTACTGCTCGGAGTAGTCGGGGTAGCCGCGCTGCCGCACCAGCTCCAGGTAGTGCCCCGAGCGCTGCTTGGCGGCGACCAGGGACGCCCACCACTGGCTGACGGCGTACGGGATGTCCATCGTGCGGAAGATCTCGTGCGGGACGTCCGCGTTCAGCAGGGCGAACGGCTCGCCGGCGGCGACCCGCCGCCGCAGGTCGGCGAACCATTCACGCTGGTGCCTGCCCGCCTCGGCCGCCGTGGCGAGGGATTTCACACTGCGCATGGGTGTTCCTTCCGCAGGGCGGTCAGGTCGGCACGCCCGTAGTCCTGGCGTTCCAGCAGCACGGCGGGGATGTCGAGCGCCGCGCGCTGCGCGGGGAAGTCCCAGGCCGGGGCCTCGTCGCCGATCCTCGAATAGGCGACGAAGAGCTCGGCCCGGCAATCCCGTACGGCCCTCGCCGCGTGGGCGGCGCGCTCGCTCACCGTGGCCCGGTGGGCGGTCGGGCCGCTGTGGTGGTAGTGCTCGGCCAGCGCGTCCAGGCCCGCCGCGCCGACCGGCTCCCTGAGGAAGAGGTCGCCGAAGGAGTGGTCCTCGCCGACGATCACGTAGCCCTCGGACTCGACGGCCTCGTACACGTGCGGCGTGTCGTGGTCGCTGCCGCTCAGGAAGACGCGCCGCCCGGCGTGTTCCGGGAGCTGTCCCGCCTCGGACAGCAGCCGTTCCAGCAGCGCGATGTGCTCGTGAACGGGCAGGGCCGCGTTGACCGCCGCGAGGAACTGGCGTCCCGTCAGGCGGGCGGGCACGGCCCGGCGCAGTTCGGCGACGGCGGCCAGCAGACGGCGACGCTCGTCGTGCGCCGCCACCGCCCCGGCCAGGTCGAGGCGGCGGCCGGTCCAGGCCTCCAGCCTGGCCGCGAACTCGCCGATCCGGCGGCGGTTGTACCGCGCGGTCGTGCGGTGCGGCAGGTGCAGGATGTCCACCAGGTACACCTCGGGCAGTCCGGCGCCCGGCTCCACCCGCCGCAGCTCGCGCAGCGCGTAGAACAGCCGCAGGGACGCCTCGCAGTCGTGCGAGACCACGATGCGGTCCAGGTCGCCGAAGGACCCGGCGAGCAGCCGGGTGAGCACCGAGCGGGCCGCCGGGTCCACCCCGCGGCCCAGGTAGCGGTCTCCGAGCTCGGAGCCGGAGTCCGGGTCACCCGTGAGGCGGACCGCACGCATCCCCGCGGCGGTCAGCAGTTCGACCGGCACGTCCGCCCCGACGTAGCCGGCGACCGGCGACCGGTCGCCGGTCGCGCCCTGCGCGGAGGCCGGGGAGGCC
>NZ_JBFAOO010000335.1:0-4560 GCF_040675265.1 Microbispora sp. NPDC049633 | reverse complement strand
CGGCCAGCGGGACGCCTCGCGCTCCGTGGCGGCCCGCTCCGCCGCGGCGTCGTTGCGCGCCCTGGACGCGGCGACCCGCTCCCTGGCCTCCTTGGCCCCGTCCGCGGCCATGGCCCTGACCTTGCTGGGCCGTTGTTTCTGCACCGGTGGGGCGCCGGGCGAGCCCTGTGCCGCGGAGACAACGGCGGCCGAGGCCGCCGTCGCCCCGACGGGTAACGAGATCACCACCGTCAACGCCGCCACCAGGGCAGCACGAATTCCGGGCCGACGCATGACCCAACCTCCTCGAGAGGACAAGAGAGAACCCGCGGATCAACCGGGGGAAGATGCGGACGGGTGCGGGGACCGGCTCGCCGGTCCCCGCACCCGTCAGTCGCCGATGACGGCGTCCATCTGGTCGGAATCGGCCATGGCGCCCGCCCACAGCCGCAGATCGGTGATCCTCGCGGGGAGGAAGTGACCCCAGGAGGTCGCGCTGAAGCCCTTGCCGGCCGCGAAGTCGCCCGACCCGGGCACGGCGGTGTAGGCCAGGTCGAGGTCGTTGCGCTCGTGGCCCACGTAGAGGCGCACGACCGGCCCGTTCGGCGCCAGGGCGTCGTACACGCCGGTCAGGCGGACCGGGCTGTCCAGGCTGGCCGAGGTGTCGGAGCTCACCCAGGTCTTCGTGCCGTCCTCGCCGACCCGGCCGAAGCGCCAGAAGCCGACCGGGACGCCGACCTCGTTGCCGTCGTCGTCGAGCTGCGTCTCCTTGCCGGTCAGCTCGAACCACAGGCCCCACGACGACCCGTCGGCCGTGCGCTGCCCGGCCACCTGGCCGACGGTCCCGACCGGCTTCGCCAGGAGCTTGTCCCGATCGAGCTCGACCTTCACGGTCACCGTGAAGGAGCCGGTTTCGTCCACGACGGGGCCCGCGGTGGTGGCGGCGTCGTCCACGCCGTCGAGCACCAGGCCCTCGCCGTCCAGCGACGCCCCGCCGGCCAGCGCCAGCGCCCGGCCGTACCCCGACAGCGAGTCGGGCACCCGCGCCCCGGCGCCGCCCGCCGGGTCCCAGTCCGCCACCAGCTCCACGTCGTTGCGCCCGGACGCCGGGGACTCCGACCGCGCCTCCGTCGCGACCTCCTCCGGGGTCAGGACGCGCTGCCAGGCGGCCACCTCGTCGATCGAGCCCGGGAAGTGGAACTGGAAGACGTCGGCCCACTTGTAGCGGCCGATCTCGAACGGGCCGGTGGCCGACCACACGCCGGACACGGTGGCGGTGCCCTGCGGCAGGCCGTTGAGGTAGAAGCTCAGCTTCTGCGTCGCCGGGTCGTAGCTGCCGGCCAGGTGGGTCCAGACGTTCGCGCGGGACGTGGCGTTCTTGCCGCAGACCCCGTAGTAGGCCTTGCCCGTCGCCTCGTCCTTGTCCTTGACCCCGAAGCAGAAGGCGCCGTAGTCCTTCTCGTGCCACAGGAGGAACGGGCTGTAGCCGCCCGAGCCGTCCTGCGACAGCACGATGCCGTCGTCGCTCACCTTGTCCAGCCGCACCCACGCGGCGACGGTGTAGGCCGACCGCGTCTCCAGCACGGGCCCGGACGTCGCCGCGTACGCCGAGGTGCCGTTCAGGCTCACGCCCTTGTCGATCTTCGGGGCGTCCAGCGGCGTGCCGGCGTCGTCGTGCCAGACCTCGCCGCGGCGTCCCCGCGCGTCCCGTACGGCGCCGCCGTAGAGCGTGGCGTCGTGGCGTCCCGTGCCCCGGTCGACGGCCGCGCCGGAGTCCTCGTCGAAGTGCCACCTGCCGACGGGGCCGGCGCCCGCGGCGACCAGGAAGTCGACGGCCGTGGTCGCGCCGTACCTGCCGACGTTGTCCTTGGCCCGCACGTACAGGCTGTAGGTGCCGGAGGCCGGGGGAGTGATCACTGCCTTGGCCGTGGCGCCCGCGACGTCGGACGACCAGGTCGGGCTGGTCGACGCGCGGTACTGGTAGGCGACGTTGCCGGCGTCGCCGGACGCCGGGCCGAAGGTGACGGTCGTGCTCTGGCCCGGCCCGCCGGCGGGCGTGCAACTGGTTGTGGTGCAGGCGGTGTACGGCGCGCCGAGCGTGACCACCGGAGCCTTCGGCGCGGTCGGGTCGACCTTGAAGTAGCACCATCCGGTCGTCGAGCCGTTGGACGGCCCCGCCAGCTGCTTGGTGTAGTTGCTGTAGTAGGAGCGCGTCCACGAGCGGTAGCGGTACAGCACCCCCTCCGACAGCGTCGGCGTGGACGCGGTGACCTTCACGTTGTCGCCGACGTGCCCGGTCGTCGGCCGCTCCATGGTGATGAAGGCGTCGGTCCAGGTGCCGTCGGCGTTCTTCTTGTCGACGTCCATCGCCGCCCGGAGCATCGCGCCCGACTCGCCGCCTGCGGCGGTCTGCGGGGTGGACGCCAGCGTGGGCGTGGGGTCGGACACGACCGCGGGGGCGGTCTCCTTGGTCTCGCAGACGGTGCCGGAACCGGTGACGAGGCCGATGCCGGTCGGCAGCGCGGGCACCCCCACGTAGTCCACGACGAGCACGGCGTCGTTCCTGAACCGCTTCCAGGCGGAGGTGTCGCCCTCGTCGTGAGCCCGCAGCTCCAGGGTGAGTTTGGAGAACTTGCCCGCCGCGAAGTCCTTCACGGTCGGGGTCAGGTTCTCGTTCGTCTCCTCGGGGTTGTCCTTGAACTCGATCGGCGCGGTCGGCTGGTCCGGGTCGCACGCCGAGCCGCGGCCCGCCGACACGTGGCGGTCCACCATCCAGTCGAGCTCCTTGGGCCGGCCCGACCAGGTCGTCGAGGAGGTGAAGTTGTTCGTCCGGACGAGGTCGACCCACCGGGGGCTGCACTGGAACGCCCAGGGCTCGGTGACGCGGAACGCCGCGCTCAGCACCTGCTTGCCCTTGAGGCTGGCGGGGGAGAACTGGAAGTACAGCCGCTGGGTGTATCCGGGCCCGCAGTAGTAGCCGTTCCAGGTGCCACAGTGCCCGACGCCCTCACCCTGGTTGTTGCTGCCGTTGCCCCAGTTGTACGACTTGTAGCCGTCCGAGCGCAGCAGCGTCCTGTCGGTCTCCCCCCAGGTGACGGTCGGATCGATGTAGACGGGGTAGGCCGACTCGTCCTTCTGCCGCAGCAGGCCGGCGTCGGGGACGAGCGTGAGCGTGTCCTCGCCGACCTCGATCGGCAGCTCGGCGTGCCCCGCCCCGGGGGCGGGACCGTCGGCGGCCTGCCCCTCGCCGGCGGGGGCGCTCGTCTCCGGCGTCGCCTGTGGAGTTGTCTGTGGTGCCGTCTCCGCGGCGGGCGCGGATCGGGAGGCGCCGCCCTTGGCCGCCGAGGTGGGGACGGCCGCCGAGGTGGGGACGGCCGGCGCGGTGGGGGCGGCGGATGCGCCCGCCGTCCCGTCCTGCCCGGCGGCGGGGTCGCCGGTGGAGTCCCACATCGCGGCGGGAGGCGAGGTGAAGACCTCGGTGGCGTTGCCGTCGGTCGCGGACATGCCGCCCTCCGCCGTCTCCTCCACCTCGAGGCCCGACGACCTCACGGCGTACTGGATCCGCGCGAGCGCGGGGTCGGCCGCGGCCTGCGGCGTCTTGACGATCAGGACCTGCCGGAAGCCCTCGGTCGTCGCGGTCATCCTGAGGTCCACGTCCGGCAGCACGTCGGGGTAGGTGGCGTTCGGGCCGTCCAGCACCGGCGCGGGCAGTGCCCCCGGCCACCCCAGTGCGAGCGTCCGGCCGTCCCTGGTCATCGTGACGAGGCTCCCGCCGTCGCCGCCTCCCGAGAAGGAGATGCCCACCGCGGCGGCGACCGGCCCCACGCTGCCGTCATCGCGCCGCTCCAGCGTGGCGTCGGGCGGCACCCACGCGCCGTCCGGTCCCTTGACGCGGACGGGGGTGGTCGACTGCTCCAGCCGGAACGACTGGCCGTCGGGATTGGCGTAGGTCGTGGTGAACTCGGTCCGGGCCTCGGTCACCTCCACCGGTTCCCGGAGCTCGGCGGCGCGCGCCTGCGCCAGCCGCCAGCCGCTGAGCCGGCCCGCGTCGGACTCCGTCCGACCTTCCTCCGCCGCCATCGCGGCCGGGGGTGCCCCGGTTCCCACCAGAACACCCGCCACGACCACGGCAGTGAGCGCACGCCAACTCCGCAGTCCGGGAAACCAAAACATGGGTTATCTCCCGTACGAAATCCACAAGATCGCCAACATTAAACGTTTACCGTCATCCCCTGGCAATAAAATCTTTTCGCCCATGTGGGATTTGAGTTATGTTGCTGACATAAAGCGAAAATAAGTGATATTAGGTCGGTAAGTCAGACAAATTGACACTGCGATGCTCAGTGCGTGCGTCCGCGGGCGAGACCTCCGCCTCGAACGTCGCATCGCCGAGCCGGCCGCTCACGGCGCGTGAGGACGGGAGCGTCGATCGCGGAACGGACCGTGCCGGCCGTCGCCGCGCGTGGACCGCGGGGCGGACCATGCCGTGCGGCGGGAGAGGAGCGCGCCCCGGCGAACCCGGCGGCCCCGCCGGTCGTGACCGGCGGGGCCGCCGCGCCCCGGGCCGCTCCCCGGGCCGAT
>NZ_JBFAOO010000334.1:0-4586 GCF_040675265.1 Microbispora sp. NPDC049633 | reverse complement strand
CCGAGGAGACGCAGCAGAGCGCCGGCCAGCTCGGCGGGGTCGTCGCGCGCGCAGCGCAGCGCCCCGTCGCCGACGACCTCCGGCGAGTAGCCGGGCCCGACCACCACCGGCCGGGCGAGCGCCATCGCCTCGACGGCGACCAGGCCGAACGGCTCGTAGACGGACGGGAAGACGCAGACGTCGGCGGCCAGGAAGTGCGCGAACACCTCGTCGGGCGGGAGGAAACGGTTGCCTGCGACGACGTGCGCGGTGACCCCCGTCCGCCCGGCCAGCCGCGCCACCGCCGCGGCGTCGTCGGTCTGCGGCGCCGCGGCGCCGACGAGCACGAACCGCGTGTCGTCGTGCTCGGCGACGACCCGTGGCACCGCCCGGATCAGCGTACGCACCCCCTTGTGCGGCGACGGCCGCCCGGCGAACACGACGAGCCGGCCCCGCCCGCCGGGCAGGTGGCGGCGCCGCACCTCCGCCCGGATCCGGTCGCGCTCGTGGCCCGGCAGCCCCGCCAGCCGCAGCAGGCCGGGGTCCTCGTAGCCGTGCGGCACGACGAGCAGCCGCCCGGCAGGCCAGCCGCGGGCCGCGAGGTCGTCGCGCATCCGGGCGCTCGGCACCACGATCAGGCGTGCCGTCCGGGCCTGCGCCGTCTCCAGCAGGTCGAGGAGGACGGCGTACGCCGATCGGCGCCGCTCGCCGGGCGCGTTCAGCTCGCGGGTGTGGACGTGGAACACGACCGGCAGCCGGCCCAGCACCCCGCACAGGAGCCCGGCGAGGCAGCCCATCCAGTCGTGCACGGCGACGACCGCCCCCGTCCGCCCCGCCTCCGCCCGCAGGATCCGGACGGCCGCCCGCACGTTGAACGCGAGGAGCCCGGCGACCCTGGCCAGGCGGCGAACCGGCGCGGGAACGCGGGAGCCGCCCCCGAGGCCGTACCCGGGAGTGGGCAGCCGGTGCAGCGTGACGTCGCCCCGGCGTTCCGCCCGGTGCGCCGAGCCCCGGCGGGCGGCCCCGAAGACCACGACCGGGGTGCCGCGGTCACGCAGGGCGTCCATGATCCGCTCGGCGTACCGGCCGAGCCCGCCGACCACGTCGGGCGGGACCTCCGAGCAGACGGCGTACACCCGAAGGCAGGGGGAGGAATGATCGTCGGTGGGCACGGCGCGAACCTAGTCCCTCACGCCCCGCGCGGCCAACACGCCCCCGACGCGGCCACCGGCAGGCCCGGGACGGCCGCCTCGGACGCCTGTAGTCTCGGCGCGTGCGGCACGAATCACCGGACACCGGCGCGGGCCTGCGCCGGCATCTGCCGGCCGGCGGGACCCTGCCCGGCCACCGGCTGCGGTTCGGCTCCGGCGCGGAGGGCATCGAGCGGCTGGAGGCGTCGCTGGTGGGTGAGGGGTTCGCCACCCACCGCCACGACACGTACGCGATCGGGGTGACGCTGCGGGGCGTGCAGACGTTCCGCTACCGCGGCGAGCCGCGGCACTGCCTGCCGGGGGAGTGGCACGTCCTGCATCCCGACGAACCGCACGACGGCGTGGCGGGCACCGACGAGGGGTTCGGCTACCGGATCATCTACCTCGACCCCCGCCTCGTACGGGAGGCGCTGGGCGGTGGACCGCTGCCGTTCGTCGCCGACCCCGTGATCGGGCGGCGGGAGGCCGACCCCGCACTCGCCGCGTGCCTGCGGGACATCGACGAGCCCCTCGACGACGTCGAACGGCTGACGCTCACGCTGCGGGTCGTCCGCACGCTCGTGCGCCACTCTTCCACGCGGCCGGGCGGGCGGCCCGCTCTGGCGCTTGAGGCGCTGACCCGCGTGCGCGACCTGATCGCCGACGATCCGGCGGTCAGGCACACGCTCGCCGAGTTCGAGCGGGTATCGGGCCTGGACAGGTGGACGGTCGCACGCCAGTTCCGCGTCGCGTTCGGCACCAGCCCGACCCGCTTCCGCACGATGCGGCAACTCGACCGGGCCCGCCGGCTGCTGCGCGACGGCGTGCCCCTGGCCGAGGCGGCCCAGCTCGCCGGCTTCGCCGATCAGGCGCACATGTCACGCATGTTCAAGCGGGCCTACGGCCTCACGCCGGCCCGATGGACGGCCGCGCTCAGGTGACCCGCGGGTCGCGTCCGCCCAGCTCGGCGAGGTCGTCGTCGCTGAGGCGGAGACCGGCCGCGCCGACGTTCTCGGTCAGGTGGCCGAGGGACCCGGTTCCGGGGATGGGCAGTGTCACCGGCGACGTGGCCAGCAGCCAGGCCAGGGCGACCTGCGCGGTGGTCGCCCGATGGCGGGTGGCGACGCCCGTGAGACGAGCGTGGTCGATCCGCTGCCCGCCTCCGCCGAGCGGAAAGTACGGGACGTAGGCGATGCCCTCCCGCTCGCACGTCGCCAGGACGCCGGAATCGCTCGCGTGGTGGATGTGGAAGTGGTTCTGCACCGCGGCGACCGGAGCGACGGATCGTGCCTCGGCGAGCTGGGCGGCGTCGACATTGCTGACGCCGAGGTGCCGGATCAGCCCCTCGCGGCGGAGCTCCGCGAGCGCGGCGAAGCGTTCGCCGATCGACTCGCCGCCGGCCGGGCCCATACCGCCCACTCTCAGGTAGACCAGATCGAGGCGGTCCCGGCCGAGGCGGCGCAGGTCGTCCTCCACCAGAGCGCGCAGCCGATCGGGGCCGGCCTGGCCGGCGGGTGCCATGTTGCCCGCGAAAAGCGGACCCACCTTGGTGGCGATCACCAGGTCGTCCGGGTAGGGCGACAGCGCCTCCCGGATCAGTTCGTGCGCGTGGAGGTCGCCAAAGCCGTAGAAGCCCGCGGTGTCGATGTGGTTCACGCCGAGCTCCACGGCGCGGCGCAGCACCGCGACGCCTGCCTCGGGGGTGGGCGCGGAGCCGCCGAGGGCGAGCCTCATCGCGCCGAAGCCGAGGCGGTTGACCCGCAGGTCGCCGCCCAGGAGGAAGTCGCCGCCGGCGGCGGCCGCAGTGGTGCCCATGTGTCGCTCCTTGTCGTGAGACGCGCGGCCGAGGACCACGTGATGCCGTCACCGCCGATGGCAGGCCGGCCTTCCCGCCGCGTTGGAGGCCTCAGACTATACAGAAAGTGCGTGTACGCAAGTTTGCGTGAGCGCAAGCAATCTGCGACAGTGGGACGGTGACGGCAAGACGGACGGGGCTGCGCGAGCAGAAGAAGCAGGCCACCCGGCAGGCGTTGCGCGAGGCGGCGTTGCGTCTGGCTCTCGAACACGGGCCGGACAACGTGCGGGTCGACGACATAGCCGAGGCCGCCGGAGTCTCGCCGAGGACCTACAACAACTACTTCTCCAGCCGTGAACAGGCGATCGCCGCCCGCCCGGACGGCGTCCGCCTGGCCGACGCCGTCGCCGACGCGATCGTGGAGCAGTACACCGACCCCGGCGCACAGGACGGCGACGCGCTGCTGTTGATCACCACCCGTCCCGCGCTGCGCGAGGCGTTCGTCGATGCCGCCGCCGCGATCGAACACCCCCTCACCGACGCGATCGCCGGCCGTCTCGGCGACGCCGATCGGGACACCGCCCGCGTGCTCGCGGCGAGCGTCGCCGCCGCGGTCCGGGTCGCGCTCGATCGGTGGGTGGAAAGGCCGGCCGCCGCGTCGCCCGTCGCCGGCGGGCTCGTCGTACCGTCCGGCTCGCTACCCGGCCTGCTCCGCGCGGCGCTCGCCCCGCTCGCCCCCGCCCTCGACGCGGCCGAACGCCGGGCGGTCTCCGCCCGGCACGACCAGAGCCTGTACGCCGATTGACGCACCGTTCCACCGCGTTGCGCTCCCTGCTGAGATCCGGATCATGACGGACCGGGCGACCGCTGCGAGAGCCGCGCGTCTTACGGTCGGCCGCCTGGTCCCGGGAACGCAGGCCGGAACGCAGGCCGGAACGCAGGCCGGAGCGCGGGCAATCCCTCTGATCTCGACTCCGTACAGGCTCTAGGGCTGGATGAACGCGTGTCACATGACGTCCGTGCCCTCGAGCTCGGCGGCGCGGCCCGTGCCTGACAGGGCCATCATGAGCCAGGTCATCTCACGGATGCGCCGCCCGCGACTTTCGATCGGCGGAGTCAGTGACCGCCGTGCGCGCCGGTGAAGGTGGCGCCGATCTCCGCCAACCGCTCGGCCGCGTAGCCGGGGTCGATCAACGCCTCGGGGGTGTGGAGACCGGGCTGCACGGGGGCGCCGCGCAGGCCGAGCAGCCGCTCGACGCCGAGGGCGACGCCGAGCGCCGTCAGAGGGGTCTGCCCCTCCGGGTGGAGGAGGTAGCGGCTCGTCCTGAGGGGTGCGCCAACGCGATCCACGCCTTCAAGGTCGATCCTGACCTCCGCGGACGCGGGCCCGCCGCGCCGCCTGCCTGCCGATTCACCGATCGCGAACGCGACGCGGACGTTGGCCGCGCCTGTCGCGACGGCCAAACTCGGCACGTCGAGGATGGGGACGATCTGGCCGGGCAGCACGGCGCCGTCGACGCTGGTGACCTCCACCTGCGCGTCGGGGCCGCTGACCCAGTCGAAGACGCCGTCGCGGCGGACGGGCCCCGCCGAAGTGGCGGCCAGCAGGCGTGCCACGTCCG
>NZ_JBFAOO010000333.1:0-4605 GCF_040675265.1 Microbispora sp. NPDC049633 | reverse complement strand
CAACGACGTCGGCCTCCTCGCCGAGGAATACGACCCCAAAACAGGCCGCCAACTCGGCAACTTCCCCCAAGCCTTCACCCACATCCACCTGATCCACACGGCCCAGGCGCTGAGCGGCACGAACAGGATCACGGCAGGTCGTACCGGGTCCTGATGGACCTGGCCTCCTCCTCCGTCACCTCCGGCGGGGTTCGGGCCAGCGCCTGCCGCAGTTCGGACAGGATCCGCTCGGCAGAACCCCGCACCCGCGACCGGTTCTGGGCGAACTCCACGTCGAAACGCCGCGCCGCCGGTCCGGTCCACACCGTCCCGTTGTGGAAGTACAGGTACGGCCCCTCGACGGCCTTCTCGATCTCCCCGACGAGAGGCTCGGCCGTCCGCAGTGCCTCCCCCAGCGCCAGATACAACGGATTGGGCACCAACGCCGCCATCAGCCGGTCAGCCCTTCCCCGAAACGGACGGACTCGCCGGCGGAGCACTCGCGTCCGTGATCAGCCTGGGCGCGATCAGCTTCATCAGCGCCAGCACGTCAGCCGCGTTGTCCCGCCCCTCCACGCCCATCTCCAACGCTATGTTGATCTCCGCCTTGCCTCGTACGAGATGTGCGAACGCGGCGTTGTTCTCACCGCTGGCACGCCTGAAGTACGCACCGACGGACCCCGGGACGATCTCGGGGAGAGGTGTGGCGCCGGAATCAAGCTGCTCGTTGACCTCGGCCGCATAGCCACCGGGCGTGAGGTCGACATGGAGCACCTGCAAGCGGTCGCCTCCTCGTTGGTAGACAGCGCAGCTTCCGGCACCGCCACCGTCGGCGACCGTCAGGTCGAAGAAGCCTCGCGCCAGCGGATCACGCATGCCCGTCATGAGTTCCACCGCCCGACGGGGAATGTATCCGCACAGGTAAGGCGGCTCCGCGACCGTCGGCATCGGGGCGAGGTCGGTCATGTCCACGCGGTTCTCACCCTGCTGGCAGGAGACCAGCCCGGTCAGTGTGCACAGCAAGACCAACAGGAAGGGTGACCACCTCCGCCTCATGCCGCATACTGCGCAAACGCGTGGAAGAAGCCCTGATCAAGGCGATCTTCGACGTCCCTCCAAGGCTTCCCCGACAGGCCGTCGTACAGCCATCGCTCGTAGGCCTCCACCCTGCGGTACTTGTCCGTGCTGTTGGTGGCCGTCTTGTCGGTCATCTCGTCCATGGTCATCAATGTCCGGCCGTCGTCTTTGAGGAAGTTGTTGGGATTGCCGCGAGGATCGTCTCCAATCTCCAGACCTTCGAGCGAGGCCCAGGGATGCGTCTTGGCGGGCGGCTCGGCCGGGCCGAAGGCGCCGTGCTTGAGCATGGCCTGGGCGGTGAGATCATGCAGGAGAGTCCTGGACTGGTCGACGGCGGCGTTCGCCTCGCTGCGAGCCTTGCTTTCCGCGTCGCCCTTGGCACTGTCTTCGATGATGCCCGTCCAGGCCCCGATCAGGTCCGCGGTGATCGGCCAACCCCCCTTCTTGGGAAAGACCAGAGCGGTGTTGACTCCGGCCATGAAGATCTTCATGTTGCGCTCCTGCGCCTCGTCCAGCTCCTTGCCTGCCTCGATCTTCGCCAACCCCGCAGCATCAGTGATCATGCCGAATCCCGCTCCCGCCCGCTCGGCGTTGGTCAGCAGCGTGTCCCGGTCCCCTTCCCGCATCCGGGCCGCCCCGTGGTCGAGAAGAAGGCTCGTGAATGCCGTCTGCGCGGCCAGGACTGGAGTGAAGGCCGCCGAATCCGCGAATGCCTCGCGCATCACCCGGCGCAGTTCCTCCCGGCCGAACTGAGCTCCCCACGGATCCTTCCCCGGCACTCCGGGATTGTCCGCACCGGAGACGCCAACGGTCATCGGATTCTCCCGATTCTGCGCCACGCGGTCGATGTCGCTGATGTAGCCGGCGAGGATGCGGCCGGTGGTGACGGGTTTGAGAAACGAAGGGCGGCCCGCTTCGATGCGTCCGGCCTCGATGTGGACGAGCTCCGAGGTGAGCTTGGCCGACAGGTAGCCGCGGGAGGGGTGTTGCGGGGAGCCCTCGTGGTCGCGGAACGTCAGCGTCGCCGCTTCGAGCGCCTTGCCCAGGGCCGTGCCGCCGTCCCCCAGCCCGCGTTCGGTCAGGTAGCGCTTCAGCATGGTCGGGTCGCCCGTGAAGAAGTCCTGCGCGGCGGCGGGATCGCGGCTCAGCGCCTCCATGACCGTACGCATCACCCCCGGGTCCGAGCCGACCGGGAACTTGGCCATCTCGCGGTCCCACGCGTCGAGCTTCCCGGCCACCGCCGTCAGGAACCGGGTGTCGTATCCCCCCTGCTTGAGGGCGAGCGCGACCGCGAGCCCGTCCTGCCAGCCCACGCGGAAGCCGGAGGTCAGCTCGTCGCGCCAGGCGTCGCCGAGCCGCCGGCTCGCGGTGCCGAGCTCCGACCCGAGCGCGGCCTGCAGCCGTTGCGTCTTCCGGCCGCCGCCGTGCTCGGCGGTCTGGACCATGAGCGTGCGGAACCCGGCCGCGCCCAGCGTGGTCATCAGCGCGGTCGTGAACGCGGCGTCCCCTTTCCGCTTCTCCAGCGCCGCCAGCGTCCTCTCGTCGACCTCTCCGCCGGCGGCGGCATCCGTCAAGGCCGTCACCGCGGCGTAGACGTCCGGATCGCGGCCGGCTCTGCCGTACAGGGCCTCGTCGAAGGCGCTCAGCCCGCCCGGGACTGCGGCCGAGGCGGCCCACTCCGTCTGCTCCGCGCGGATCGTCGCGCTGCGCCTGCGCAGGTCGGGACGGGTGGCGGCGATCCAGTTGCGCATCTCGCGTACGGCCGCCAGGCCCGAGGCGTCGAGGCCGAGGCGTCGCAGGGCCCGGTCGAGGACTTGTTCGTTGCGGCCCATCACGTCCTCGGCCCGCCCAAGCCCTTTCTCAAATTCATCCATTGAGGCCGGATTTATCCCGGAATAGCCGTCATTAATTGCCGCGATCGGGGACGGCTGAGGCGTCGGCGAAGGCCGGGGCGCGGGCGCGTCTCTCGTGGTCACGGGCGCGGGCGACGGCTGCGGAGCCGGTGACGGCACCGACGGCGGATGAGTCATGAGAACGGCGGACTCCAGCACGATCGGCGGAAAGCGGCAGAGGAAAAGATTACGTTCGCCTTCCCGCGACAGTAAAGCCATTCAATTGCAGGCGATCAAGGCGCGGATGTGGGGGACGGCGCGAGCCGGGTAGCGTGACGGCATGCGGATCGAGGACTACGCCCTCGTGGGCGACATGCAGTCGGCCGCCCTGATCGGGCGGAACGGCTCGATCGACTGGCTGTGCCTGCCGCGGTTCGACTCCCCCTCCTGCTTCACCCGCCTGCTCGGCGACGAGTCCAACGGCTTCTGGCGCCTGGCCCCGGGGGGACAGGAGCAGGCCACGCGCCGCGCGTACGTCGAGGACACACTCATCCTGGAGACCTTCTGGGAGACGCCCACGGGCGCGGTCAAGGTGATCGACTTCATGCCGCCCCGGCACGCCAACCCCGACCTCGTACGCGTCGTGGAGGGCCTGTCCGGGACCGTGGAGATGACGACGGAGATCCGCATCCGCTTCGACTACGGCCGCATCGTGCCGTGGGTGCGGCGCACGGGAGGGCACCTGCACGCCGTCGGCGGCCCCGACTCGGTCTGGATCCACTCCCCCGTCCATCTGCGCGGCGGCGACTACCGGCACGAGGCCACGTTCACCGTCGCCGCCGGGGAGCGGGTGCCGTTCGTGTTCACCTGGCATCCCTCCCACCAGTCGGAGCCGGAGCGGATCGACCCGCTGGAGCAGCTCACCGAGACCAGGCTCCTGTGGGAGGAGTGGGTCTCCCGGTGCGGCTACCGGGGTCCGTGGCGCGACGCCGTCGTCCGCTCGCTCATCACGCTCAAGGCGCTCACCTACAGCCCGACCGGCGGCATCGTCGCGGCGCCGACCACGTCCCTGCCCGAGCACCTGGGCGGCGTGCGCAACTGGGACTACCGCTACTGCTGGCTGCGCGACGCGGCGATGACCCTCGACGCGCTGACCAGTTCCGGGTACGTCGAGGAGGCGGACGCCTGGCGTTCCTGGCTGCTGCGGGCCATTGCGGGCCGCCCCGAGGACGTGCAGGTCCTGTACGGCGTGGCCGGCGAGCGCCGGCTGCCGGAGATGACGCTCGACTGGCTGCCCGGCTACGAGAACTCGGCCCCCGTGCGGATCGGCAACGGCGCGGCGACCCAGCTGCAGCTCGACATCTACGGGGAGTTCGTCGACGCCCTCTACCAGGCGCGCAAGCAGGGCATGGGACCCGACGACCACGCCTGGGCCCTGGTCACGAAGATCATGGAGTTCTTCGAGCACAACTGGGACCAGCCCGACGAGGGACTGTGGGAGGTGCGCGGCCCCCGCCGCCACTTCGTCCACTCGAAGGTCATGGCCTGGGTCGCGGCCGATCGCATGGTCCGCGTCATCGAGGAGCTGGGCCGGCGCGGCGACGTGGAGCGCTGGCGCGCGCTGCGCGACCGGATCCACGCCGAGGTCTGCGACAAGGGCTACGACCCCGAACGCAACACCTTCACCCAGTCCTACGGCTCACGCGAACTGGACGCC
>NZ_JBFAOO010000332.1:0-4704 GCF_040675265.1 Microbispora sp. NPDC049633 | reverse complement strand
GCCGGACCCGTCCGGCGCGGCGAAGAGCGAGTCGAGGGTCTGCTCGGACACGCGGACATACCGCGCGGCGACCGCGAACGGCACCGCGACGGCGACCGCGAGCACCCCCGCGACCAGGCCGGTGAGGACTTGCCCGGAGCGGGGCAGCCGCCCGGGACGCAGGACGACGTAGGAGCGGACGACCAGGCAGAACCAGGCGACGGCACAGGCCGCGAACACCAGTGAGATCTGGCTCAGCCAACCCAGGGCGTGCCCGGCGAGGCCCGCGTCGGCGCCCGCGGCCACGACCGCGACGGAGACGGCCACGGTCAGGTAGCCGCCGAGCAGGAGCAGCCCGGTGCGCCACCGGCCCGCCCGCAGGTGGGCCGCGCCGGGCAGCACCGCCGACAGCGCCACCCAGCCGATGAGCGCGGCGGCTCTCCGTGCCGGCCCGCCGCGACGCGCCGACGGCGGCGCGGCGCCCTTCCGGGGTGCCAGATCAGGGGTGACCACGCGTCAATTGAAGCGACGCGGGCCGCGGAAAACCGGCGACCGGCCCGGGCCGGAGCAGTCCATACCGGCATTTGACCAGAGCTCGACCCGGGACTCGCCCTACCAGGGGAAGGCGAACAGGCCGTAGTAAGCGGCGGTCAGCAGCAGCAGCGCGGTCCCGCCGAGCACGCCGGCGAGGACGCTCTTCTGCCAGAGCGTCGGCTCCCACCCGTCCCGCAGGCCGCCCACCACCGCCGCGAACGCCGTGACCGTCTGCACGAGCATCACGATGGCCAGCAGCCGTACGACCAGCCACCCGGCCTGCACGGCGGGCCAGGCGCCGGCCTGGTTGACGGAGAACAGCACGATGAGCGTGATGAACGCCATGACGGCGGCCAGCTCACCGAGCCCGGTCCACGCCATACGGCGCAGCCGGCGCCTGAGGACGGGCCACAGGTGGACCCTGGCCTGCAGTCGCAGGTCGCGCCCGCGCAGCCGGACGACCATCTCGGTGACCGGCGCCGCGACGTATCCGACCGCGGTCAGGCAGAGCGTGAGCCACAGGATGGTGCTGTCCCCCCACCACGGCGCGGCGGGCACGTCGCTCGCCTCGAAGCGCTGCACCGGGGTCGCCCCCGCGATCGGCACCGGGGACCTGGCCGTACGCGGCAGGTCCTTGATCCAGTTCGCCAGCGTCGGCAGGTAGTCCGCCGCGTACGGCCCGCCGCGGATCCGCATCGCGTGGTCGGCCCCCGCGAGGAAGCGGATCGTGTAGTCGGTGTTGCCGCTTCGCGTCAGGGCGCCGGTGAGCGTCTCGGTGCTCTCCACGAAGGGGATGGACGGGTCGTCGGTGCCGTACAACGCGAGGACGGGCTGACTGATCCCGCGCAGGGCGGGCACCCCGTCGTAGCGCAGGAAGTCGAAGCCGACCCCGCCCATCACCCGGGTGAGCAGATCGCGCACGCCGGTCGGGGCGTGCAGGCGCAGCAGTTGCTCGTTCAGCGCCCAGGCGACCTGGCGCAGCGGCGAGACGTTCGGGGAGGAGACCAGGACCGCGAACGCGGCCTGCGGATCGCGGGCGGCGGCGACGGGGACGACCCAGCCGCCCTCGCTGACCCCCCACAGGCCGGCCCGCGCCGGGTCGACGTCCGGCCGCTCGCGCAGCACCCGCAGCATGCGCAGGGCGTCGTCGGCGAGCAGCCCGAAGTCGCGGCTGCGGAAGGAGTAGCCCACCGTCCGCTTGTCGTACGCCAGCGTCACGATGCCCGCCCGGGCCAGCCACTCGGCCTGCTGGGTGAACTCCCCGCCGTCGCCCGACCCCGAGCCCTGCACGAACACCATCGCCGGGTGGCGCCCCGGGGACAGGGGCGCCCTGATCGTCGCCTTCAACGTCTCGTTCTTCGCCAGAACGAGGATCGTCTCGGTACGGAACCTGTCGGTGCGGGCGACCGGGCGTACCTCGGCGGCCGGCTGCGGAGGTATCTCGCGGAACAGGGGCGAATCGGGCAGAGGTGGGGGGTCGAAGGCCGGAGGGGAGAGCAGGTGGCCGACGGCGGCGAGCATCACCATCAGCACACCGGCGATCACTCCGAGAGTGCCCCGGCCGACGTTCATGAGGCGCTCCCCCATGCGTGCGCGCGATACCGAATCCAGGCTAAGTCATTACTCGCCATTTACGATGCGCACCAGAGGGGTGGTTGGGGCCGTGTTTGTCGGCGGGACCTGTTAGCTTCCTGCGACATGCGTGTCCTGCACAGCTCCGACTGGCATCTGGGCCGGTCGTTCCACCGCGAGAGCCTGCTCGGCGCCCAGGCGGCGTTCGTCGACCACCTGGTCGAGACCGTGCGTGCCGAGCGCGTGGACGCCGTCGTAATCTCCGGCGACGTCTACGACCGGGCCCTGCCGCCCGTCGACGCGGTCGCGCTGTGCAACGAGGCGCTGGCCAGGCTCAAGGCCCTCGGCGTGCACACCGTGCTGATCAGCGGCAACCACGACTCCGCCGTACGGCTGGGCTTCGGCGCCGACCTCATGGAGCGGGTGCATCTGCGCACCGACCCCGGCCGGGCCTGGGAGCCGATCATGATCGGCGACGTGGCGTTCTTCGGCATCCCCTATCTGGAGCCCGAGCTCGTCCGGGGGCCGTGGGAGCTGGCCGAGCGCAGCCACACCGCCGCGGTCTCGTACGCGATGGAGCGCGTCCGGGCGCATCCGGCGGCGCGCAAGGTGGTGCTCGCGCACGCCTTCGTGACCGGGGGAGAGGCGAGCGACAGCGAGCGGGACATCAGCGTCGGCGGCGTCTCCAACGTGCCGCTGAGCGCCTTCGCCGGGGTCGACTACGCGGCGCTCGGCCATCTGCACGGGCGCCAGGTGATGAGCGAGACCGTCCGCTACAGCGGATCGCCGATCGCCTATTCCTTCTCCGAGGCCGGCCACACCAAGGGTTCCTGGCTGGTCGACCTCGCCACCGGCGGGACGGAGTTCGTCCCCGCCCCCGTGCCCCGGCCGGTGAGCACGGTGCGGGGCCGCATCGAGGACCTGCTGACCGACGCCCGCTACGACCGGTACGAGGACCACTGGCTGCAGGTGACGCTGACCGATCCGGTGCGGCCGCGCGAGGCGATGGAGCGCCTGCGCCGGCGCTTCCCGCACGCGCTGGCGCTCGCCTTCGAGCCGGACGGTGTGGCGCGGGGACCGGTGGCCCGGGCGAGGATCGCCGGCAGGCCCGAGATCGAGGTGGCGCTCGACTTCGTCCGCGAAGTCCGCGGCGAGCCCGCCGACGACGACGAACGGCGCCTGCTGGAGGAGGCGGTCGAGGCGTGCCGCATCAAGGAGAGCGCATGAGGGGCCTGTCCGCGCGGGTGGCGGTGCGGGAGCGCGGGCCCGGTCCGTGGACGAGTTTGGAGGTCCGGTGAGGCTGCATCGGCTGCGCCTGGTCGCGTTCGGGTCGTTCCCCGGGACGGAGGAGGTCGACTTCGACGCGCTCGGCGAGGCGGGCCTGTTCCTGATCCACGGGCCGACCGGCGCCGGGAAGACGACCGTGCTCGACGCCGTCTGCTACGCCCTCTACGGCAGGGTGCCCGGACAGCGGGAGAGCGCCCGGAGCCTGCGCTGCGACCACGCGCCGCCCGACCGGGGGCCGTCGGTGACGCTGGAGGTGACGATCCGGGGCAGGCGCCTGCGTATCACCCGTTCGCCCGCCTGGATGCGGCCGAAGCTGAGGGGCTCGGGCCTGGTGGAGGAGAAGGCGAAAGCCCTGGTCGAGGAGCTCGTCGAGGAGCTGACCGAGCCCGGCGGACGGTGGATCGCGCGAAGCACCCGCAGCGACGAGGCCGGCGACCTCGTGAACACGCTGACCGGCATGACCATGGCGCAGTTCTGCCAGGTCGCGATGTTGCCGCAGGGCGAGTTCGCGAAGTTCCTGCGAGCCGGCGGCGAGGAGCGGCGGGAACTGCTCGAACGGCTCTTCTCCGTGCGGGTGTTCGGCGACGTGGAGCGGTGGCTCGCCGACCACCGGACGCGCACCTGGCGGGATGCGCAGGAGCTGGGCCAGCGGGTCGAGTCGGTGTTCGACCGCATGCGCGGCGCGGCCGGAGACGACCTGCCCTTGCCCGAGGACGCCGCCGAGCCCGCCGCCTGGTCGCGGGAGGTGCTCGACCTCGCCCGCGGCGCGCTCGCCGGCGCGGTCGCGGCCGGCACGGCGAGCCATGAGGCGCTGCTGTCCGCCCGCGCCCGCCTGGAGGAGGGCCGGGCCCTGGCCGACCGGCAGCGCAGGCACGCCGCCGCCCTCGCCCGGCGGCAGGAGCTCGACGCGGCGGCCGACGAGCGGTCGGACCTGCAGGCCATGCTCGACGAGGCCGCGCGGGCCGACCGGGTGGCGCCGCTGATCCGGCAGGCCGGCCAGCGGGCGGAGACCGCGGCCAAGGCGCGGCGGCTGGCCGCCGACGCCACGCTCCGCGCGCTTCCCGGCCTCGCGGCGTCACGCGCCCTCGCGGGACCGGGCGTGGACCCGGGTGAGGAGCCCGAGGGAGTGAATCCCGAGCGGCTGGCCGCGCTGGAGCGGGAACGGCGCGACGAGGTCGCCCGGGTGCGCCAGATCCTCCCGGAGGAAGCGCGCCTCCGGCGGGTTCGCGACGAGCGCGCCGACGCCGAACACGGGCTCGCCGAGCTGACCGAGGAGGAGGCGATCGAGGAACTCAAGACGGACGGCCTGGAGGACGTCGTCGTGCCCAACGC
>NZ_JBFAOO010000331.1:0-4818 GCF_040675265.1 Microbispora sp. NPDC049633 | reverse complement strand
GCATCGCCGGCCAGGGGTAGCCAGCCCGTACCCGGGGCCGCGATCAGCCCTTTCCGGTGCCCTGCCGGGTGTCCGGCGGAGCCGCGGGCCAGGCGAAGGCGGCGGCCGCCGCGTGCGCCTGACAGGCCGCCTCCTCGCCGGCCGTCCATCCGAACGTCTCCCGCAGCCCTTCGAACTCCCGGCGGAGCGTCGTCGCCGAGGTGGTGCGCGTGTCGGTGCTGATGGTGACGCTCAGGCCCGCCGACAGGAGTGCGTGGGCCGGGTGGTCGGCCGGCCGGGGAACCGCGGCGGTCTGGACGTTGCTGGTGGGGCACATCTCCAGCGCGATCCGCTCGCGTCTGAGCCGGTCGAGCAGGGAGCGGTCGGCGGCGGACCGCACGCCGTGTCCGATGCGCCGTGCGCCCAGGACGTCGATCGCCTCCCAGACGCTCTCCGGTCCCGCAGCCTCTCCCGCGTGGACGGTGCAGGGCAGTCCCGCCGCGTGCGCGACGGCGAAGGCGGGCAGGTGCGGCGCGCCCGGATGCAGGCGTTCGTCGCCCGCCAGGTCGAGCCCGGCCACCTTGTCACGGTGGCGCACCGCGGTCTCCGCGACGGCGAGGCTCTCGTCCGGGCTCTGGTGCCGCAGGCAGCACAGCACCAGCCCGGTGCGCACGCCCGTGGCCGCGGCGCCGGAGGCCAGCCCGGCGGCGACGGCCTCCACCGCCTCGTCCAGGGTCAGGCCCTGACGGCCGTGCAGTTGCGGGGCGAAACGCGCCTCCCCGTACAGCACGCCGTCCGCGTGCCAGTCCTCGACGAGCTCGTGCGCCGCGCGTCGCAGGGCGTCCGGCGTCTGGAGGACGCGCAGGGGAAGGTCGAGGAAGGTGAGGAACCGGGCCAGGCTGCCGCACCGGGCGGGCGCGGTCACGAGGGTGTGCGCGGGCCGTGTCAGCGTGATCCCCTGCGCTCTCGCGAGCTCCGCGACCGTCTCGGGACGGACCGATCCGTCGAGATGGCAGTGCAGCTCGAAGCGCCCCGCCGGCCGCGGGACGGACGATGTGATCGTCATGCGGCCCGGCCCGTTCCGGCGCACGTGGCGAAAAGCAGGTCCTTGAAACCGGCCTCGTCGACGTGGCGCACCATGGTCAGATTGGGCTCGGGGGCCGTACGGCGGCGATCGACGATCGTCTGACCCCGCGCCTCGTCGCCGAGGGCGACCGTCACGTGCGCCCGCTCCTGTCCGACGATCAGGTCGGGCCGCAGCGCCACGGCCATCGCGACCGGATCGGGCAGGTCGTACCCGGCCAGGCCGGTGACCTCGCTCGCCCACTCGGCGACCGTCCGGTTGATCCGATGGGCGAAGGCGGCGAGGGGAGTGCCGAGCCCTTCGAGACGCCGCTGGTCCTCCGGCGTCATGACGGCGTACGTGCGGGAGACGTCCCAGCCGATCCAGGTGACCGTGTCCGGGCGCGCCGCCCGCAGCACCACGCCGGCCGCCTCGGGATCCGCCCACACGTTGAACTCCGCGGTGGCGGTGACGTTGCCGTGGGCGTCCGGCGCGCCCGCCATGCAGTACACGTGCCGGAATCGGCCGAGCAGGCCGGGCTCCCGCAGGAGGGCGGCGGCGAGGTTGGTCAGCGGGCCCAGGGTGACCAGGGTCAGCTCGCCGGGAAAGCGGCGGGCGTAGGACGTCAGGACGTCGGCCGCGTGCCCCGGTTCGGGAGCGCGCCGCGGGCCGGGCAGGCCGATGTCGCCCATGCCGTCCTGCCCGTGCACGTGCTGCGCGGTGGACAGGGGCCGCAGCAACGGGCGGTCGCACCCTTCGTGGACGGGGACGCCGGCGGCTCCCGCTATCTCCAGGGAGATCAGCGCGTTGCGGGTGGCCGTCGGCAGCGGGACGTTGCCGGCCACGGTGGTGACCGCCCGCACGTCGCCCAGGCCGCTGGCGGCCGCCAGCAGCAGGGCCACGGCGTCGTCGGACCCGGTGTCGGTGTCGATCAGGAGGGGTGTCACAGGCATGCGGGGCCTTCTTCGCGGGGGAGTGACGGGGACGGGCGCGGGGAAGCGGACAGGATCGGAACGGGCTCGCGTGGCAGTTCTAATCGTTTAGATGAGAAGATGCAAGCCGCACGGAGGAAAGGAGCCCCCATGGCCGTCACGCTCGCGGACGTGGCCCGCCGGTCCGGCACGTCCACGGCGGTGGTCAGCTACGTGATGAACAACGGCCCGCGGCCGGTGGCCCCGGCCACCAGGGAGCGGGTTCTCGCCGCGGCCGCCGAGCTGGGCTACCGCCCCAACCGCATCGCCCGGGCGCTGCGGGCCGGCACCACCGGGGTCGTCGGCCTGGTCCTGGCCGACGCGTCCAACCCCTACTTCGCCGCCCTCGCGCGCAGCGTCGAGCGAGCGCTGGAGCGGCGGGACACGCTGATGATGACGGGCAACGCGGGCTACCTGCCCGACAGGCAGCGGCTTTTGGCCGAGCGGTTCCTCGCGGCGCAGGTCGACGGCCTGGTCGTGGTCTCCGCCGACGGCGGCGCCGACGTCGCGGCCCTGGCGGCGACGGCGGGCGTGCCGTCCGTCTACGTCCATCACCGGCCGGGGCCGGGCCGCGCGCCGCTCGTGTCCGCCGACAACGACGCCGCGGTCCGCGCGGCCGTCGAGCACCTGCGGGGCCACGGGCACCGGCGCGTCGCCTTCCTGGCCGGGCCGCACGACGCCGGGCCGGTCGCCGAGCGCCGGGACGCCTGGCACCGTGCGGTCTCCGCCGACGATCTCGAACCCCTGCTGCTGCGCTGCGAGTATTCACGCGAGGCGGCGGCGCGGCTGACCGCGAGGCTGATCGCCGAGGGCGCGATGCCGCACGCCCTGATCGCGGCTACCGACGAGCAGGCCATGGGCGTCCTCGCGGGCGCGTCGGCCGCCGGGCTGCCCGTTCCCGGCCGGCTCGCCCTGATGAGCTGCGACGGGACTCCCGACAGCGCCTACACCGCCCCCGCGCTCAGCGTCACCGAGCAGCCGCTGGACGCCATGGCCGAGCGGGCGGTCGCGCTGCTCCTCGACGGCACGCCCGAGTCCGCCGCCCCCGCCGCGCGTCTGGTGCCGCGCCGCAGCTGCGGCTGCGAGGTGTGACTTCGCGCGGAAAACCGCGTGCGGGGGGACGCCCCGCCGGATGAGACTGACCGGCATGACGCCCGTGCCCTTCGCCCGCAGACCGTACGCCGGAGTGAAGGACCTGAGGGCCATGCAGGATCTCGCCGGCCGGTTGTGGTCGCCGGGGGCCACCTGGCACGTGGGCGACCTGGCGTGGGAACGCTTCCAGCACACGGGTGGGGAGCACGAGTGGCCGGCCATGCTCTGGGCCGCAGGCGGCGCGACCGCGGCCTGGGGGTGGGCCGATGCCGGGCAGCTGAACCTGCTGGCCGATCCCGCGCACGCCCTCCTGCCCGACGAGGTCCTGGACTGGTTCGCCGCGCGGGTGCCGGACGCGGCCCGTACGGTCACGCTCTCCAGCGCGGAGACGCACCTGTTCCCCGCGCTCGACCGGCACGGCTATCGGCGTGCGGACGAGGGTCCCTTCTTCCTGCACATGGTCATGGACCTGGACCACGGCCTGCCCGAGCCGATCCCGCCCGCCGGATACCGCCTGCGCGCGGTGGGGGATGGTGACGTCGCCATGCGTGTCGCGGCGCACCGCGCGGCCTTCCACCCGTCGAGGGTGACCGTGGAGAGCTACCAGGCGGTGCGTCGCGCCTGGCCGTACCGGCCGGACCTGGACTGGGTCGCCGAGGCGCCGGACGGAAGTGCCGCGGCGTTCTGCCTGGTCTGGCTGGACGAGGCCAACCGGGCCGCCCGGATCGAACCGGCGGGCACCGTGCCGGATCACCGCCGGCGCGGCCTCGCGCGGGCCGTCTGCCTGGCCGCGCTGCACGCGGCGCGGCGGGCGGGGGCGCGGCAGGCGGTGGTGAGCCCACGTGGAGACGACGCCTACCCGGTGCCCGCCCGGCTGTACCGGTCGCTCGGATTCCGCGCGAACGCCAGGAGCCTGGCTTATCGCCGCGCGTAACGGCCGCGATGCACAGGTTGAGCATCAGTGCAGGTCACAGAGACGAACAGGGAGCCTATACCAGGCCTATACCGCTCCGGGCTTGGCTCGTCGGCATCCGTTCCGCACGAGCCAAGGAAGAGAAGTATGGGTATTCGCAAGGGAATGGCGGCGGCCGCTCTGGCCCTCGGAGTCGGCGTGACCGTGCTGCCGGCGGCGCCGGCCTGGGCGGCGAACTCGGAGTGCACCGTCCAGAACTTCACGACGACCTGCTCCACGGGGACCCTTTCGGCCCCCAACGGCTGGATCGAGGTGACGACTTTCGAGTCGTGGATCGGCAACCCGCTGTGCGACGCGAGCGAGATCCGCTGGAAGGTCGTGGACGCCACCAACGGCCACGTCGTCGGCCGCGGCACGGGCGCCACCAACCGCTGGCGGATCCCCGGCCTGACAAACAGCTACTACGGCCGCTTGGACAACTGTCCCCGGATGACGATCCGCATCCACAACGCCTCGTAGCCGCCCACGGGCGGGCTGAGCGGCCGGTCCGCCAGTGGCGCACCTCATGGGCGGCGAAGCCGGCGATGCCGGCTTCGCCGCCTGAACGGCCGCTCGCCGACGCCCGTGCCACAGGGGTGCACGGGCCTCGGCCGACGGGGCCGTCACGGCGAGGCGATCACGTCCGGCCGAGGGCCAGAGCGGTGCGGATCAGGTGGATGTGGGTGAAGGCTTGGGGGAAGTTGCCGAGTTGGCGGCCTGTTTTGGGGTCGTATTCCTCGGCGAGGAGGCCGACGTCGTTG
>NZ_JBFAOO010000330.1:0-4824 GCF_040675265.1 Microbispora sp. NPDC049633 | reverse complement strand
GCTCACCCTATTTCACCCCCGCTCCCCCCACCGGGGGGCGGGCCGGCCCCCGCCCGCCGCGCCACTTCGCTTCCGGCGTCACCGCCGCGAGGACGCCCGAGACCACGACCGGATGCGGATCGGCGGCGGCGCTGCCGGCGACGACATCCGCCGGCGGTCGCACAGCGCTCGCGGCCCTCGGCTTCACCGTCCGGCGCGACCCCGATCTCCTCCGGGCCTCTCTCGGGTGTCGGTGGACGCTTGTAGGGTGCGGTGCGTGACCGGTGAGAGCGATCTGCGCACGCTGCTGACCACGATGCGCCCGCGGCTCAACCCCGGCCGCTACGTGTTCACCACGGTCGGCGGTGACGTCCCGCCGGGTGTCAGGCCCGTCGTCACGGTCGCCGAGGAGGAGGGCCTCACGCTGGTCCTGCCGCAGCGGGACGCCGACGCGGCAGGCCTGACGTACGACTACGTGGCGGGCTGGATCACGCTGCGCGTCCACTCGGCGCTCGAAGCCGTCGGCCTGACCGCCGCCTTCGCGCAGGCACTCGCGGCTGCGGGCCTGAGCTGCAACGTCGTCGCCGGATTCCACCACGACCACCTCTTCGTGCCGTACGAGCGCGCCGACGAGGCGGTCGAGGTGCTGGAGGACCTCGCCCGCCGGTCCGCCTGACGGCTCACCGGCGGGACCGCCGCCCGCTCCGCAGGCGGTCGCATGGGCGGCGATCTCTGCAATGGCCCGGCGTCTCACTCGTGGACACGCCGCCACACGTCAGCACGCACGGGCGCTATCGGTCGACCTGAGCAAGCGAACCCCGTGCGGGCGAGAACCTGACGCGCGGCCGAGGCCGGGCGGAGCTACGGTGATCCGCCCGGCCTCGGTGTTGATCGGTTCAGGTGGGTTGGGTTACGGACAGTTGCCGATGTCGCTTTCGGCGGAGGCCAGGACGACGTCGGTCTTGGCCAGGCCGAGAGCGTTGACGGTGACGTGGACGGCGTTGACGGTCAGGCCCTTGTCGGGGGTGGTGAATGAGGTCTGCTCGTTGAGGACGAGCTTCACGACGCCGACGTTGACCGTGGTGTTGGGCTGGACATTGGTGGGCTCTGAGATGACCACCGTGTTGCCGACCTTGAGGGAGGCGATCGTGGTGGTTCCGGTGGATCCGCCACAGGTGGTGGTGGAGGTGGACTTGACGGCCCCGACGGTGATCACCGGGATGCCGGTGATCCCGATGCTGGTGTCGTCGATGGAGGCGGTCGCCACGGACTTGCCGGGGAATTCGGTGGTGGCGACCTTGGCGCACAGGGCGTGCGCGCTGATCAGTCCGCTGAGGCTGGCGGTGCAGGGCACCGAGGTGGTGCCGGTCGACGTGGTGGAGATGGGGCCGGTGTCGGGGGTGCGCGCGATGTTGACCAGTTGGATGCCGGCCAGGGCGGCGCTGGCGGTCAGGCCGTAGGCCCGTCCGGTCAGCTTCTGCGGTGTGACGGTGACCTGTTCGTCGCTGCACGGTGAGGTGACGGAGTTGTTGTTGGCGTCGCCGCTGTAGGTGGCGGTCCACCGGTAGGTGCCGGCCGCGCCGATGGTCACGTTGCCGGACGCGGCGGTGCCGCTGCCGGACAGGTCCTCGGTACGGGTGGCGATCGGCGTCGTGCAATCGGTGTCGCCGGGGGCGTACAGCTGGAATTTGACGGTGCCGGTGGGGTGGAACCCGCCGGAGACGGTGGCGGTGTCGGACACGGCGCCACCGGCCGGCACGGATCCCGACGGGGTGGTGGCGATGCCCGGGGTGGCCTTGACGACCTCGACCTCTTCGTCGCCGCACTTGGAGGTGACCGGGTTGTTGGCGTCGTCGCCGCTGTAGGAGGCCACCCACCGGTAGGTGCCCACACCGCCCGCGGCGATGTTCCCGGACGTTGCGGTGCCGCTGCCCGACACCGTCCCGGTACGAGTCTCGATGGGCGTCGTGCAGTCGGTGTCACCGGGTCCGAACAGCTGGAATTCGACGGTGCCCGTCGGGTGGTACCCGCCGGTCAGGGTCGCCGTGTCCGAGACGTTCCCGCCCGCGGGCACCTGGCCCGACGGCGTCGTGGAAATCGACGGAGTCACCTTCGGCACGTGTTCGGTGATCGTCTCGGTGAAGCCCGGTGACAGGACGCCGTTGAGCAGGAAGTCCACCTTGCAGGACAGGGTGCTTCCCGGTGCGGCTCCGGCGCCGACGGTGACGACCTCGGTGAAGGTGGCGTCATCGCCGCTGGTCACCGTCCGGCTGTTCGGGGTCAGGGACACCGACAGGTTCGGATCGCAGTCGCGCAGCTGGTGGGTGACCGTCACCGGCAGGTTGTGCAGGGCCGCCAGGATGGTGTCGCTGACCTCCGAGGCGTTGAGGCCGGAGAACAGCTGTCCATCCGTGGCATCGGTGATCGCGGTGGCCTGCCCGGTCGAGTTCAGCCCGGACAGGTCGAACGCGAGCACGGTGATGTCGGCCGCCTGCAGGGCGCTGATCGCATTGGCCAGCGTATGGCCGTTGCTGGGGTCATGGCTGGGGGCGTCCCCGATCAGCAACACGATCCGAGTGCTGTTCGGCCGGAAGTCGACCGCCCCGGACGCGACCTGGAAAAGGCCGTTGATGCCGTCCTCGGGGAAGTCGCCGCCGCCCGACGCGACCAGCGAGTTGAGACCGTTGGCGACGTCGGTCTGGTTGGCGGTGAGGTTCTGCGCCACCCGGAACGGCGTCCCGTCTCCCATGTCCTTGTACTCGGCGACCGCGAACTGCGCGTCCGGCTGCGCCGAAGCGACGGTGGACAAGATGGTGTTCGCATTGGTCCGCACGTTCGAGATGACCCCGCCCATGCTCCCTGTTGTGTCGATCAGGAACGTGATATCCGGTTTGGGGGGAACAGCCGGCGTGGACACGGTCTTGGTGATCGTCGTCGATCCACCCGGAGCCAGTTCCAGCGTCACGTTCGCGGGTGTGACCCCGGGCGCGGCGAACGCCGTCCCCACCCCGGCCACCAGCATCGCACCGGCCGCCAGCACGCACACGGCGGCCCGTAATCTTCGCGTCGTTCTCACGGTGTCATTCCTTCTGGTGTGGCGTTATGCCACAACGAATTCGGGATTGCTGGCCGTGCAGAATTTCCATGACTGCGCCACGCGAGACGTCCTCTCCTCGCGTATTGGGGCAATCAGATGCCGAATCGCATTTGTTGACGACCTCGGTGACCTTTCGGCGCAGCCGTTGATCAACGAGGGGGTGTGGCCACGGTCATATGGTGACTGGTCATTGAATGGATGTAAATAGGCCACTTACAGCAAGTTCCCGACTGGCCACAATCGGCCACCCCTTGCCGGTAGGAGGCGCCTGCGAGTAGTGAATCTTTTTCAGATACGCCCGATGAAATGCGTGATCGGTGGTTTGCTGCTGAGAAAGAGCAGTCGTTTCCCGTCCTCTGGGCCGTCTGAATTGCGGTTATGGGCATCGCCGCAAGGTTGATTGGCCGGCCCCTGGCCCATGCGGCATCGGTCACATCCGACGGATACGGCGGCTTCCGGTCATGACTCCGGCCCCCATCGAGGCACAACCGCAGCGCCCAAGTCGTGGGTCTGAGAACAGGCACCGCGGTGCCGGCTGCTGAGACCTGGCAGCTTCACAATGAGGGGCGGCGCCATGATGAGCTTCCATCGGTACGGCTGTCATGGTGGCTCCGGCCCGCGATTGATCCGACCCGGGGAGAGCATCGTTGACCGCTGAGCACTACCGCGCTGAGAGCGAGAACGGCGACCACACCGACGACCTCGAGGCAGAAGCCGAGAAGGTTCGATTCCAGGGCGCGCCCCTGGCCTCCTGAGCAGAGCGGACGCCTAGTACTCCAGCCGTGGTTCCTGGTCAGGGCTCGTAAAGAGCTTGCCGCCGGTAATGGCTGACTCGGGCGCGGGCTTGACGGCGTCGCCGCCGGCGAGACCAGCGCAGCGGGGCGTAACAGCGGTAGAAGGCCGGCCCGCTGGTGCGCCGGTTCCGGCGGATCAGTGACCAATGCCGGCCTGGCCGTTCGCAGTCGATTTCGACGACGGCCCAGTCGTAGAGCGGTGCCCTTGGCGTGGCCGTCGCGGGATCAAGCCCTGAACAAGTCGATTCCAAGCTGATTGTTAGTGCTGGCTGCGAGCGTGTCCCATCTTGGCGGTGAACGTCATGTCGTTAAAAAGGGTGAAGATTAACGGCAACAAGAGATCGCCGATTATTGGCGCACTGATAGGAATGGTCGCCGGGGGGTCGGGGATCGCGGTCGCGGGAGCGGTGGCCGACAGCGAGACGATCACGGCGTGTGTGAGCGCGAACGGGACGCTGCGGATTCCGCCGGGCTCCTCTCCCGCGGCCCCGGCCTGGAAGCCGTCGACCAGGTGCAGGTGGGCCGTTGGGGACCCGACTTCGGTGCGCGCTCCTGGTTCTACCGGGCCACCAACTCCCTCGATGTTCCCGTCTATGTCACGGTGTCCGTCACGTGCGCGATCCTGTCCTGAACCACCGGACAGGTCATGGGGGAGCCCTCGGAGCGGGTTTCCGCCAGAGCGGCAGCGCTTCGCGCCGTCGCGCCCCACCGTAACGACCACGTCTGAGGAGTCTCATGCACCTGCACTGCTGTCCCTGGACGGAGCCGGCGATGCGATCGGCTGCTCAAGCCCCGAAACCGCATCGACGTCTCGGTGCGGCTGACCCCTGTTACCGCGCCGGCGAGACGCCTCGTCGTCCGGCCCGGCCCTCCGGCCGGACGACGAGGCGCGCTTCGGGCTCCGCCTGCGGCAGAGGGACGAGGGGGAGGCGCAGAACACCTCCCAGGACGTGA